>DJHY01000247.1 GCA_002433335.1 Rhodospirillaceae bacterium UBA6608
CGGATTGAAGGAAACGTTGGAGCCGCTGGTCGGTGTGTTCGCATCGAACAAGAAGCGGGTGTCCGATACGCGCGCCGCGCGCGTCGCCGACAGCCCCAAGGAAGACGTCAAGATTCCGAAGATCGCCGAGCATCGGGTTATCCGCGTCCATCCGGAAACAGGCCGGAAGTGCCTGTATGTGAGCCTGGCCCACACGACTCAGTTCAAGGGATGGACGGCGGCGGAGAGCGAGCCGCTGCTGAACTACCTGTTCGAGCATCAGACGCGGCCGGAGTTCACTTGCCGCTTCCGTTGGGAGCCGGGCTCCATCGCGTTGTGGGACAACCGTTGCGCCCTGCACAATCCGATCAACGATTATCATGGCTACAAGCGGGTGTTGCACCGGATCACCTTTGCCGGCGACGCGCCGGTCGGTGCGGTCGATGCAAGCCCCAGCGCCAACGCCGCCTAAGCCCTGATCGGGCCCAGGCGACGAGGCTGGACTTTTTGTTTTCTTAGGCCGGTTTGACGCCGACGATCAGTCGGGTCAGGCCGGGCACCATGTCGTGCTCTTCGACATCGGTGAAGCCGACCTCGGTCATGCGCGCCTTCAACCAGCCGGGTGTGACCGAGCGGGCTTCCGGCGTGAAGGCCATGTGCTGCAACTGCCACAGGGCGGCCATCGGCGGGCCCTGCCGGTCGTCGTCGACCATGAAGTCGTGGACCATCAGTTTGCCGCCGGGGGCCAGGCTCTCGAACGCGTTCTGCACCATGCGCGGCAGTTCCTCGCCGGGAATGCCCGAGAACAGGTAGGACATCAGGATCGCGTCCTGATCGTTCGGCCAGGCGACTTCCAAGGCATTGCCGGGGATGTAGCGGACCCGGTCGACCATCCCGGCGTCGGTGATGAAACGCCAGCCCAACTCGGACACGTTGGGGAAGTCGATGATCGTGGATGCCAGATCGGGATTGGCTTCGAGCAGGCGAATGGTCATCGCGCCCGTGCCGCCGGCGACGTCCAACAGGTTCTTGGCGCCGCTCAGGTCGACCAGACGGGCCAGTGTCTTGCCCGGGCCAAGCGATCCGGCGTGCTGGGCTTCGGAATAAAGCACGGCCTGTTTCGGGTCGGCCATCCAGTGCTGGTAGCTATCGACCGCGTCGGGATCGAGCGAGCCGTCCATCACGTCGTTCAATTGCTGAAGGAACGGGTACATCTGGCGATCGATCTGATAGCGCAGATAATCCCCGAAATCGTATTTTGCGCCACGGGCCAAGAAGGCTTCTGCGCCCGGGGAATTGGAATAGGTCTCGTTGTCTCGCTCGACCAGGCCGACGCTGGTCAGCGCGGTCATCAGGGTCGTAATCCGATTGGATGGGGTTTCGGTTTCTTTGGCGATTTCGACCGCGGTTTTGGGGCCGTCCGCGAGCACCGTGAAGACATCCACGTGCAGTCCGGCGAACAAGGCTTTTGAGGCCATGAAGCCGAATGCCAGTTGAGATACGTCTTCAGCAGTTTGCACTAAGCGTCCGTCCATGAGGCGCCTTCTCCAGTTCTGATTGTAGGTCGGTGATTCGGAGGCACCCTAACATGCCTGCCCGGAATGTCCAAAAACGGCCCGGAAACCCCTTTCAAGGGTGAAAACAAGACCGAATATATTAGATTACGCGCACTTAAAGGAATTGACGGGCCTAGGGGATTTGTGCCCCTAGTATCACGTGGTCGCGCCTGGGGAGAGGGGGCGTGACGACCGGGGGCGGAAACGAACTCTGAGGTTTGTTGAAAACCTTGGGCGGCAGGAGAACGCCCTAATGAACCTGACGACTGGTGTGATGTTGGCCTGTGGTGCGACCGGCGCGGTGCTTGCCGTGATGGCCGTTGCCGGGTTGTCGAGCGATTTCCAAGGCGTGGGGAGCACCCGGCCGGAAACGTTTCAATCGCCTATGGCTGTGACGCTTCCGCCGATTCCGGTTCGTATTTCGGGTATGCCCGCGGGCACCCGCCTGTCGTTGCGCCTCACGGTTCCTGGTGCGGGAGAGAAAAAGTTCATCTGTGAACGTTTGTCGATCCTGCGCTCCGTCGCGGCGCGGCTACTGAACGAGCGTTTGGGAAATGCACCAAGCGGCGGCGCCCTGCCGGTCAATATCGACCTGTCCATGCGCAGCCACATCGCCGGGGTCGTCGGCGACCGCATGATCGAACGAGTCGAGGTGACAATCATTCCCTTGGGTGCGGAAGCACCGGCGAGCAACTGCGGTGGGTTGGCTTCTGGCGGTTAGGCCCCGGTCTTGCGATACGGTGTCAGGAAATCGCGGAAGCGGCGCGCGACTTCGGGCGGTTTGACCGTCGGGCGGCCCAATTCCTTCATCGATCCGGGCGCGATCTTCATATGAATCAGATGCGGGCCTGGGTTCTGCAGGGCCTCGGTGACGGCGGTCTTGAGGCTGGCCAAGTCATCGACTTCCCACCCCATGGCGTAGCCGCAAGCCTGGGCGACGCGGGCGAAACGCACCGCGGGGGCGGTCGTCGGTTGACCGCCGGTGGAATCATAGGTGCCGTTGTCGAACACCATGTGGATCAGGTTGTTCGGCGCCATCGAGCCGATGGTCGCCATGGAGCCGAGCTTCATCAACGCCGCCCCATCGCC
>DJHY01000128.1 GCA_002433335.1 Rhodospirillaceae bacterium UBA6608
GGCGTGGCCTCGGGGATCTGCCAGGGCGAGGCCTTGGCCGGTAGCGTGCCGAAGGTCTTGTCCAGCAGGGGCGCGAGCTGTTCCGGCGTGATGTCGCCGACGATTCCGATCACCAGATTGTCGCGGGCAAGCCGCTGGTCAGCGAACTGTTTGAGGTCTTCCGCCGAAATCTTGGCGACGGTTTCCAGCGTGCCGTCCGTCGGCCGTCCGTAGGGATGATCGGGGTAGAGCGTCGCCATCAGGGTCTTGCCGGCGATGGCGTCGGCCTGTTCCTGATCACGGCGCAGGCCGGCCAAAAGCTGCGAGCGCAGGCGTTCGACCGGCTCGGCATCGAAGCGCGGCTTGGTCATGGCCTTGCGCAACAGGTCGAAGGCGAGGTCCCGGTATTCGGTCAGGACCTGAAGCCGCGCGCCGAAGCTGTCACGCGCGGAATCGAACCGCAGGGTGATCGAATTGTCTTCCAGGGTTTGCTGAAAGGTCTTGCTGTCCAGGTCGTCGGCGCCTTCGTCGAGCAGGGTCGAGGCCATATTAGCCAGCCCTTCCTTGCCCTTGGGGTCGAGGGCGCTGCCGCCGCGCCAAGCGATGCGCATGGAAATGATCGGGTTCAGGTGATCCTGAACCAGCCAGGCCTCGATCCCGCCGGGGCTGACCACGCGTTCGATCTCGGTCGCCTGGACCGGGCGGACCGTAAGAACCAGGATGAAGGCAAAGGCGACGGTCGTGGCGGCGGAAACCGCGGCGGCGCGCAGGCGATGCGGCAGACGATGCGGCAAACGGCGGATCATTCCCGGTTCTCCTTGTCTTCAAGCAGGAAAGCCGTGACCGAGCGCTTCTTGTGGAACACGAATTTGGCGGCGGCCTGAATCTGTTCGCGGGTTACCTGGGCGATGCGCTCGGGCCAGGCTTCGACGTCTTCGACCTTTTGTCCGACGGCCAGTGCGGCCCCCAGCGCGCGGGCCCCGGCAGTGAACGAATCACGGGCGAACACGGCGCTGGCGGTCAGGCGCTTCTTGGCGCGGGCCAACTCGTCCTCGGTCACGCCTTCGGCGATCACGCGATTGATTTCGGCGTCCACGGCGGCTTCGACCGTGGGCAGGCTGACGCCCGGCCGGGGGCTTGCGTAGAACAGAAAGGCGCTGGGCCCCAGCGCATCGGAGTCGTAATGGCTGCCTGCGCTGACGGCCAGACGGTCGTCGATCACCAGCTTGCGATACAGGCGCGACGTCCCGCCGCCGCCCAGGATTTCGGTCAGCAGTTGCAGGGCATAGGCGTGCTCTGTCTCGCCATACAGATAGCTGGGGGCAAGGTACGAGCGCTGCCACGACGGCTGGCGCACCTGCGGGTGCTTCATGGTGACGATGCGGGCCGCTTCCTGCGGCGGCTCGTCCGGGCGGGCGCGTTTGATCTGCGCCGCCGCCGGGATCACGCCGTAATATTTTTCCGCCAGCGGCTTCAGTTCCTGGGCGGTGATGTCCCCGGCGACGACCAGAATGGCGTTGTTGGGGGCGTACCAGCGCTTATAGAAATCGATGATGTTCTTGCGCGACATGGCGACGATCTCGTTGTCGTAGCCGATGATCGGGCGGCGGTAGGGATAGTTGCGGTAGAGCGCTTCCGACACATGCTCGCCCAGGATCGCCGCCGGATTGTTGTCGGTGCGCATGCGCCGCTCCTCGCGCACCACCTGGCGTTCCGGCTCGATGATTTTATCGGTCAGGGTCAGGTGGGTCATGCGGTCGGCTTCCATTTCCATGACCGCTTCCAGATGCTTGCGGGCGATGGTCTGGTGGTATGCCGTGTAATCGTAGGAGGTGAAGGCGTTCTCCTGACCGCCGTAGCGTGACACCAGCTTGGAAAATTCACCCGGCTTGCGTTTCTTCGTCCCCTTGAACATCAGGTGTTCCAGGAAATGCGCGATCCCGGAATAGCCCGATTGTTCATCGGCCGAGCCGACCTTGTACCAAACCATATGGGTCACGACCGGAGCCCGATGGTTTGAGATCACCACCACCTGCATGCCGTTCTTCAGGGGGAAGGTCTCGGGACTGAACACCTTGGCCCGTGCCGTCGGCGCGGCCAACAACACGATGAATGCCGCGACGGCGGCAATGGCGGACAGATTGCGGAGAGAGCGGGCGGCGAAAAGCATGCGCATGTCGACTATCGAGCCTATGGCGGGTTTAAGGGCGGTCGGCGGGCGAAATCATGTCCCGGACAGATAGGGTGCCGGGGGTATTGCGACAATGCATTGTGGGGGAAAACACGGCCATTTCAAGGCAGGCCGTTCGCCGCAGGGAAAGAGAACCAGGGCTAGAAGCCGAGGATACCCTTCTTGCGGGTCTCGCGCTTGATCTCGGGCGTCTTGCCTTCGTTGATCGGCTTGCCCAGGGCCTGCGTTTCCAGCAGGCGGCGCTGCTCGGCTGCCGGGTCGACGACCGTGCCCGGATAGGCCGCATCGTCCACCCAGAAGATCAGCTTGTCGATCAGGCGGCGGTCCTCTTCGGACAGGGCCAGGGTTTCCTCGTCGACGATCTTGCGGATGGCGGGGTCGGCATCGGTGGCGCCGGTCTTGTCCATCAAGGCGCTCAGGCCCGGGGTTGCGGCGACCAAGGTCTGCTGTTCGACCGGGCGGCGCAGGATCGCGGCGCGGGCCTGGTCGCGGGGGCTGTAGCTTTCCAGCTGGTCGCGGCCCGGCTCGGGCGGGCGCAGGGCGTAATCGGGCGGCAGGCTCAACGGCGGGCGTTTGTAGACGGCGAATTCGTCGGGCGCTTTCTTGCCGCCAGAGATGGCGCGCGATACGGAATCGCAGCCGCTCAGGCCGATGGCGGCCATGAGAACCAAAAGAATACCCGTCGCTTTTACAGTCTGCCGTTTCATGTCCAACGCTTCATGACGCGGTTACGGTGCGGTGCGCGTGGGGTACGTGCGAGCAGGGCTGCGTCCGGCCCCCACCGACGGCCGACAATCTACGATGATTTATCCTGGTGAAACAAGGAATCAAGGATCAAAAGCCCGGCCCCGACACAGATTGCGCTGTCAGCGACGTTAAACGCGGGCCAATGGGCCGTGCCGACATACAAATCGATGAAATCGACGACCGCGCCATGAATCAGGCGGTCGATCACGTTGCCCAACGCGCCACCCAAAATCAGCCCGATTCCCCAGCTGACGATGCGATTCGCGCCGCGAAACAACCATGCGGCCAGGATGGCGGCGACCCCGATGGCGACGGCGGACAAGATCCACGGCCCCATGTCCGATCCCGTATTGAACAGGCCGAAGCTGACGCCCCGGTTCCAGACCAAGACGATATTGGCGAAGGGTAGGGCCTCGATCACCCGGGGCGGGTTCATGACATCCGTTAGAATCCACCACTTGGTGGCCTGATCCAAGGCGATCACGATCAACGTCAGGGCCAGGCCCTGAATACGCAGCGATGTCCGGGGCTCGGCCAAGAACGATCCGCCCGTTATTCGGCGGCCAGGGGCGAATGCCGCACGGCGTCGGCGCAGCGCGCGCAGACGGTCGGATGGTCGCTATCGGCGCCGACGTCCTCCAACACCTTCCAGCAGCGTTCGCACTTGGCACCCGTGGCCAGAACCGGGACCACGGCCACGCCCGGCGCGTCCGGCGTGGTATAGGCGCCGTCCGGGGCCGGGGCGGTGGTGATTTCGCCCGACGAGGTGATGAAGATCTGCGGCAGGTCCAGGTCCTTGAGGGCCGCAGCCTGTTCGGCGGTGACATGCACGGTCACATGGGCCTGCAACGACGAACCGACGCGTTTTTCGGCGCGTTCCAGTTCCAACGCGCCGGTCACGGCGCGGCGGACCTGACGGACCGTGCGCCATTTGGCTTCCAGCGCTTCGTCATGCCAGGCGTCGGGGATGTCCGGGAACTGACGGCGATGCACGCTGTTGGCGGCGTCGGGGGCGTCCAGGCGGGCCTGCCAGGCTTCCTCGGCGGTGAAGCACAGGAACGGGGCCAGCCAGGCCGTCAGGCAGTTGAACAGTTCGTCCAGCACCGTGCGGGCGGCGCGGCGCTCGATGGAATCGGCGCGGTCGCAATACAGGGTGTCTTTACGGATGTCGAAATAGAACGCCGACAAATCGACCGCGCAGAAATTGTGCAGCTCGGTGAACACGCCGGTGAATTCATAGCTGTCGCAGGCCTTGCGCAGCATCTTGTCCAACCGCCACAGGCGGGTCAGCACCCAGCGTTCCAGTTCGGGCATTTCCGACATCTCCAGGCGTTCGCCCGGATGGAAGCCGTCCAGATTGCCCAGCAGATAGCGCAGGGTGTTGCGCAGACGGCGATAGATATCAGCGTGGAACTTGATGATCTCCGGGCCGATGCGCAGGTCTTCGGAATAGTTCGAGCCAACCACCCAAAGGCGCAGGATATCCGCGCCGTGCTGGTTGCAGACGTCCTGCGGGGCGACGATGTTGCCCAGCGACTTGGACATTTTCTGTCCGTCCTCGGCCATCACGAAGCCATGGGTCAGAACCGCGTCATAGGGTGCCCGGCCCCGCGTGCCGCAGGATTCCAGCAGCGATGAATGGAACCAACCGCGATGCTGGTCGGTGCCTTCCAGGTACAGGGCGGCGGGCCAGGTCAGGTCGTCGCGCTGTTCCAGCACGAACGAATGGGTCGATCCGGAATCGAACCACACGTCCAGAATGTCCAAAACCTGTTCGTAGTCGTCGGCCTTGTAGTCGTTGCCCAGGAAGCGTGATGCGTCGGAGGCGAACCAGGCGTCCGCGCCCTCGGCCTCGACCGCGTCGACGATCCGTGCGTTGACCGCGGGATCGCGCAGCAGCTCACCCGTTTCCTTATGCACGAACACGGCGATGGGAACACCCCAGGCGCGTTGGCGCGAGATCACCCAATCGGGCCGGTTCTGGATCATGGCATGAAGGCGCGCCTGCCCCGCATCGGGGACAAAGCGGGTCTGCCCGATCGCGCCCAACGCCACGTCGCGCAGGGTCGAACGGCTGCCCGTCGGCGCGTCGAAATCGCGGTCCATGGCGATGAACCATTGCGGCGTGTTGCGGAAAATGACCGGCTTCTTCGACCGCCAGGAATGGGGGTACTGGTGCTTCAACCGACCGCGCGCGATCAGCTTGCCGCCCTCGACCAGGGCCTTGATGACGCGGTCGTTGGCGTCGCCCTTCTTGCCGTGTTCGGTGATGACCTGCGCGCCGTCGAAGCCCGGGGCCTCGGCGGTGTAGCGGCCGTCGGCATCGACGGTATAGGGAATGTGGCTGTCGATGCCGCGCGCGGCCAGCAGCTTGCCGGCGGACATCCAGGCCTCGAAATCCTCGCGCCCGTGGCCCGGGGCGGTATGGACGAAACCGGTGCCGGTTTCTTCCGTCACGTGATCGCCGTCCAGCAACGGCACGTCGAATTCATATCCCCCGTGATCCCCATGGCCCCGGAACGGATGGGCGCAGGTCAGCCCGGCCAGGGCATCGGCGGCGACGTCGCCGCGCCGTTCGAACGCTTCGACCCGCGCCGACTTCATCACGTCGGCGGCCAGGGCGTCGGCCAGGATCAGCTTGTCGCCCGGCTTGGCCCAGTTGTCTTCGGCCGCGCCGGTTACTTCGTACAGCCCGTAGTTGATCCGCTTGGAAAAGCAGATCGCCCGGTTGCCCGGGATGGTCCAAGGGGTGGTGGTCCAGATCACGACCGATGCGTCGGCGGTCGCGGCATCGCCACCGTCGACGATCGGGAACTTGACCCAGATCGTATCAGATTCATGGTCGTGGTATTCGACCTCGGCCTCGGCCAGGGCGGTCTTTTCGACCACAGACCACATCACCGGCTTGGAGCCGCGATACAGCAGGCCGTTGTCGAGGAACTTCATCAGTTCGCGGACGATCTGCGCCTCGGCCGGGAAGCTCATGGTGGTATAGGGATCGTCCCAGTTGCCGACCACGCCCAGGCGTTTGAACTCGCCGCGCTGCACGTCGATCCAATGTTCGGCGAAATCGCGGCATTCCTGGCGGAATTCGACGATCGGCACCTCGTCCTTGTCCTGACCCTTGGCGCGGTACTGTTCTTCGATCTTCCATTCGATCGGCAGGCCGTGACAGTCCCAGCCGGGAACGTAATTGGCGTCCTTGCCCATCATCTGCTGGCCGCGCACGATCACGTCCTTGAGGATCTTGTTCAGCGCATGGCCGATGTGCAGGTGTCCGTTGGCATAGGGCGGGCCGTCGTGCAGCACGAAGGGCGGGCGGCCCTTGGCGTCCTCGCGCAACAGGTTATAGAGGCCGGCCTCTTCCCAGCGCTTGATGATCTCCGGTTCCTTGGCGGCGAGGCCCGCTTTCATGGGGAAATCGGTCCGGGGCAGGAACACCGTGGCTTTGTAATCGACGGTCATGACTCTTGTTTCGCTAAAATGTCGCGCGCTTGGGCGCTGTCCGCGGCGATTTGTGCCTTTAATTGGTCGATGCCGTCAAACTTCTTTTCCGGCCGCAGGAAGTCGACCAACTGCACGGCCAGCCGCCGTCCGTACAGATCGCCCGAAAAATCGAACAGGCAAACCTCCAGCAAATCGGCCTCTCCGGCAAAGGTCGGGCGCTTGCCCAGGTTGGCGACGCCGTCAAAGGAACGGCCGTCGTCCAGGCGGATGCGCACGGCGTATACACCCCGTGCGGGCCGCAAATAGGTGCCCAGGGCCAGATTGGCCGTGGGGAAGCCGATGGTCCGTCCGCGCTGGTCGCCGGGGATGACCCGGCCCTCGATCTCGAACGGACGGCCCAGGATCGCGGCGGCGGCACGCGGGTTTCCGGCGCGTAGCGCCTCGCGCACCCCGGTCGAGGAATAGGCCGCGTCGCCATTGTCGGCGGCGAAGGTCTGCGCCCGCACGGCGGTGAAGTCGAAGCCCAGCTTCTGGCCGTAGGAAAGCAGCATTTCGCAATTGCCGCCCCGCCCCTTGCCGAACACGAAATCGTAGCCGCAGACGACGTGCCGCGCGCCGATGCCGCCGACCAGGACCTTTTCGATGAAGTCCTCGGCGGTCAGGGACGAAAACGCCTTGTTGAACTGCTGCACGAAAATGCTGTCGACGCCCATGCCGAAAATCTGCCGGGCCTTGGCGTGGAAAGGGGTCAGGCGAAACGGCGGCGTGTCGGGCGCGAAAAAGGCGCGCGGATGCGGCTCGAACGTCAGAACGCCCCATGGGCGCTGCGTCGCATGGGCGATCGCCCCGGCCTCGCCGATCACGGCGCGGTGGCCCTGGTGCACGCCGTCGAAGTTACCGATGGCGACGACCGCGCCCCGGGCATCCGCCGGGATGGCTTGATAATGTCTAAAAACCCGCATGACGGCGGTGAAGGTGCCCCCGGGCGCGCGTCCGGTCAACCCCGGCTTGCGCGGAATTTTGGGCCGGGGGCCTTCGGCCTTACTTGTTGCGCGCCGGAACCATGATGGTGGCTTCGCCGTCCAGCACGACCTTGTCCCGCACGAGGCACTGGGTCTGAATGCGGACGAACTTCTTTTCCTCGATCTTTTCGATGATCGTGGCCCGCGCCGTGACCGTGTCGCCGGCCCGTACCGGGGCTTTGAACTTCAGGTTCTGGCCGACGTAGATGCAGCCCGGCCCAGGCATCTTGGTGCCGATCACGGTCGAGATGTAGCTTGCGGTCAGCAAGCCGTGGGCGATGCAGTCTTCGAAAACTGTTTCCGATGCAAATTCGTGGTTCAGGTGCACCGGGTTGGTGTCGCCGGACACGCCCGCAAAAATCAGAATGTCGGATTCGGTGATGGTGCGGGTGAATTCGTCGCTTTGTCCGACTTCCAGGTCTTCGAAGTAAAAACCGTGAAGTCTGTCGAGGGCACTGACGGCCTGGGTGTCCATGGGTTACGCGCTCCAATTCAACTTCGGATTGGCAAAATTTCTCGCTAGGCCACGGATTCTGCGCCGCAGCGCGAGGTATATTGCAATGCAATATATGTGCCCGCAAGTGAATGTTTCGCGGGCGCGCCTTGCGCGTGTAGCATGGGCCGAGGAACGGAGGAGCCGGTGCGGCGCGCTAAGTTATTCATGTTTTTCAATATGCTGATGCCCCTGATCGCGGCCTGGGCGATAGTTTGGTCGGGACCGGTCGCGGCCGCGGAAGGGCAGCCGTCCCTGGGCCTGCCGTTGATCTGCGACCCCGGGCGGACCTGTTGGCTTGTCAATTTGGTGGATCATGACCCCGGCCCGGGGATGCGCGATTACGCCTGTGGTGAACACGGCTACAACGGTCATACCGGCTCGGACTTCGCGATCCGCGACTATTCCAAGATGGACGACGGCGTGCCCGTGGTCGCGGCGGCGGCGGGAAAGGTCCTGCGCCTGCGCGACGGCATGCTGGACGGCGACGTGTCGAAGGTCGGCAAGGATGCGGTCGCCGGCAGAGGCTGCGGCAATTCGGTGGTGATCGGCCATGGCGACGGCTGGGAGACCTTTTATTGCCACCTGCGGCGCGGTTCGCTGACGGTCCGTCCGGGCCAACGGGTGGAAAAGGGCGACAAGTTGGGCTTCGTCGGCTCGTCGGGGTTGGCCGAGTTTCCGCATGTGCATCTGGGGGTGCGAAAGGACCGTAAGATCATCGATCCGTTCGTCGGCCTGAACCGCACGGCCCACTGCGGGCCCGGGGCGTCGCCCTTGTGGGACAGCCGCACCCTGTCGGCCCTGAAGGAACCGCTGACCGCACTGTACGATGCGGGTTTCGCGCCGGTCGAAATCGATGCCGATGCGTTGCGTCGGGGGTTCTACCGCGACACCAAATTGTCGCCGAAGGCGCCGATCTTGGCGTTTTGGATCGATGCCTATTGGGTGGAAAAAGGCGACGTGCTGACCCTGACCTTCACCGGTCCCGGCGATCGGCAGATCAGCCATAAGTCCTTTACGCTGGATAAGGGGCAGGCCCGGTACATGCGCTATGTCGGCAAGCGCAAGACCGTCGATTGGCACGCGGGCGCCTACAAAGGTGTCGCAGTGTTGGAGCGAAAGTCGAAGGGGGGCGCGACGCAGACCTTCCGCATCGAACGCAGCATGGAAATCGAATAAGGGCTGTTGCCGCCGTCAGGTCAGGGACGGGCGGCGCGAGACCAGCTTGGGCGTGGCGCGCAGGGCGCGGCGGATGCCTTGGGCGGCTTCCTCGGTCCGGGTCTGAACTTCGCGCTGGACCCGACGGGCGGCGGTTTCCGACGCCTCTGGCTGGGCCTGTGCCGGGGCCTGGGTCGCGAAGTCTTCTTCGCGGAACAGGGCCGCCGCGCGGGTTTTGTCTTCTTCCCGCTCTTCCTGGCGCTTGGCGATCAGGTTCAGGGTCCGCGTTACCAGGGGGTGGCGGTCGGGCCGCTTGCGCGACTTGAGCATGTGCTCCTTGGCGATCGCCTTCACCATGTTGACGATGGTCTGATAGCGGTGATTGGTCTCGCACCAACGGGCATAGGCCGCCACCGTCCAGGGGTTGGCGGGCAGGGGTTTGAGACCTCGCTTCTGGCACCAGTCCACGAAAAAGGACCATGCGGTGGTGTGGTTCAATCTTGCCATGGGTACTGACCGGCCGTTGTCGTTTTCACTGTCTTACGTCGCGGCGAAAACGCCGCAAATGTCCAGGCGCGGCTTGACCCGCGCCGAAATTCCACTATTCAAACCCCTAGGGAGTCAATGTCCACGTGAATTATGGAGAAAATTAGACCATGGGTGAATACCGAATTGCTGCCATTGGTGGCGATGGAATCGGGCCTGAAGTCGTCGAGGCCGGCGTCGAGGTGCTGAAAGCAGTCGCGGAACGCGACGGAGGCTTCACCCTGAATGTCGAAACCTTCCCTTGGGGCGGCGACTATTACCGCAAACATGGCGTGATGATGCCGGAAGACGGCGTCGAAACGCTGAAGCCGTTCGACGCGATTTATTTCGGCTCCGCCGGCGATGCCAATATCCCCGATCACATCACCCTGTGGGGTCTGCGCCTGAAAATCTGCCAGACCCTGGATCAATACGCCAACGTCCGCCCATCGCGCCTGCTGCCGGGGATTGAGGGCCCGCTGAAGAATGTCGGCCCCGACGACCTGGACTGGGTCATCGTGCGTGAGAATTCCGAAGGCGAATACGCCGGTGTCGGCGGCCGTGTCCATACGGGTCTGAACGAAGAAGTCGGTATGGACGTCGCCGTGTTCACCCGCGCCGGGGTCGAGCGTATTCAGCGCTTCGCCCTGGAACTGGCCCGGTCCCGCCCGCGCAAGAAGCTGACCCTGGTCACCAAGTCGAACGCCCAGCGCCACGGCATGGTTTTCTGGGACGACGTGTTCGAGGTCGTGCGCAAGGATTACCCCGACGTCGAAACCGACAAGATGCTGGTCGACGCCATGACCACGCGCATGGTGTTGAAGCCGCAGTCGCTGGACACCATCGTCGCGACCAACCTGCATGCCGACGTGCTGTCGGACCTTGCGGCGTCGTTGACCGGCTCCCTCGGCATCGCGCCGACCGCCAACCTGCGGCCAGAGCGCGATTTCCCGTCGATGTTCGAGCCGATCCACGGCTCGGCCTTCGACATCGTGGGCAAGGGCGTCGCCAACCCGATCGGCTGTTTCTGGTCGGGCGTGATGCTGCTGGAACATCTGGGCGAAGCCACGGCGGCGAAAAGCCTGATGGCGGCGATCGAACGTGTCACCGGGGCGGGCGACGTGATGTCGCCGGACCTGGGCGGCAGCGCCACCACCCGTCAGGTGACCGATGCGGTTCTGGCCGCGGTGCGGGGCGCCAATGACTGAGTTCACGGTTGAGTTCCGCCGTTCGGGCGCCACGGGCACCTGGACCGGCGAACACGAAACGATCCTCGATCTGGCGGAAAGCATGGACTTGGTCATGTGTTTCAGCTGCCGGTCCGGCATCTGCACGACCTGTCAGTGCCGTATGATCGAGGGCGAAATCGAATACACCAGCGACGGCGTTTACGAGCCGGAGGGCGAAGGAGAAATCCTGATCTGCTGTTCCGTGCCCAAGGCCAACCTGGTGCTGGATATCTGAGAATAAGGAGACGGGAAACCATGCAGCTTTCTGAAATCGCCCGCGTGCAGCAGTACCTGCGCAGCACTTTCGACAACAACCGCTTCGTCGTGAAGCCGCCCAAGAAAGAAGGCCACCCGGTCGAAGTCTATCTGGGTGAAAACTTCGTCGGCGTGATGCACCGCGACGAAGACGAAGGCGAAGTGTCCTATTCCCTGCAGATCGCGATCCTCGAAGAGGATCTGCCGCAGGACTAAGCGGCGACGTATCCCGGCCGCGTCCGATTTGATTTCGGGCGTTGGCCTGGGGCGCGGTTCGGCGTAACGTTTGGGAAACGGACCACAGCAATCGGGAGGCCTTCAGGCAATGGCGAGTGACGAACGGGATATCGGCCGCGCGCGGATGGAAATGCACGGCCTGTTGCGCGACATCAACCGCACAACGATCCATGAGCTGGTGCCCAACGTGTCGGTCAAGGAGCTGACGCCCTATTTCCAGTTGGTGGCCAAGGCGCGGGGCATGTACATCAAGCGCCTGATCGATCTGGCGCATGGCACGGAAAACCTGCCGTCCGACGAACAGGTCCGCGAATTGAACCTGCTGCGTCGCTCCTATGACGAGCTGATCCACGGCGCGCAGATGATCGAAACCGCGATCGAACGCGGCTACATCGACGTCGATAAATAATCGCTCTTAACCGCTTTGGCGGCCGGTCGGGGGGTTATCCCGCAACCGGCAGGGCCGTGCGGTACACGACCTGTTTCAGGGAAAAGCTGGATTTGATGGCGGCCACGCCCTTCATCCGCGTCAGCTTGTCCATCAGGAAACGCTCGTAGGCCGATAGGTCCGAGGTGACCACCCGCAACAGATAATCGGCGTCGCCGGTCATCAGATAGCATTCCATGACCTCGGGCCAGGATCGGATCTTAGCCTCGAATTCCTCGAGCGCCTTTTCCACCTGACGTTCCAGCGTGACGTTGATGAAGATCGACACCGGCAGGCCCACGGCCTGTTGATCGACCAGGGTGACGTAGTCGCGGATCACGCCCGCGTCCTCCAGCCGCTTGACCCGCCGCAGGCAGGGCGATGCCGACAGGCCGACTTCGTCGGCCAGGTCGACGTTGCGCATGCGGGCGTTGGTCTGAATGGCCGTCAGGATGCGGCGGTCGATGGCGTCCAGCTCGATTTCAGGCATTTTTCACCAATTCCAGTGCGAAAACGTGATCAGAATTGCGTCATTATTAATTCTGACGCCTCAGATCGCAAGTACATGCCAGTGAAATCGGTCTAGGATTGCGCCAAATAGCGCCTCGACGCGCCTTTCCGCCTTTTTCGGAGATACCAATGTCGCCCCTGGATACGCCCAACCACCTGATGATCGAGCCCAATCCCCGTTTCGCGCCCGACCGCGCCACCTTGGAAAACCTGTCGGATTTGCAGAAACGTATTCTGTGGCTGTCGACCTGGACCATCCATCACGCCAACCACATCCGCGCCAAGGGCGAGGTCAAGGTCGGCGGGCACCAGGCGTCCTGCGCGTCCTCGGCGGCGTTGATGACGGCGTTGTATTTCCATGCCCTGCGCCCGCAGGATCGGGTCGCGGTCAAGCCGCACGCCAGCCCGGTGTTCCATGCCATCCAATACCTGATGGGCAATCAGACGCGCGACAACCTGGAAAACTTCCGCGGTCTGGGCGGGGCGCAGAGCTATCCGTCGCGGACCAAGGACGCCGACGACGTCGATTTCTCGACCGGCTCGGTCGGCCTGGGCCCGGCCATGACGATGTTCGCCTCGCTGACGCAGGATTACACCCGCCGCCATTTCGACCCGATCCAGACCAAGGAGCCGGGCCGCATGATCGCCCTGGTCGGTGATGCGGAAATGGACGAAGGCAACATGTACGAAGCCATCCTGGAAGGATGGAAGCACAACCTGCGCAATTGCTGGTGGATCATCGACTACAACCGGCAAAGCCTGGACGGCGTGGTCAACGACAAGCTGTTCCGCCTGATCGACCGCCTGTTCCGCGCCGCCGGTTGGCGCGTGGTCATCATGAAGTACGGCAAGCTGATGCGCGACGCCTTCAAAAAGCCGGGCGGCAAGACGCTGAAGCGCTGGATCAACGATTGCCCGAACGACATGTACGCGGCCCTGACGTTCCAGGGCGGGGCGGCCTGGCGCGATCACCTGACCGCCGACATCGGCAACGAGCCGGGTGTGCCGGAACTGCTGGCGACCTATACCGATGACGAGCTGCAGGATCTGATGTCCAACCTGGGCGGCCACTGCCTGCAGACCATCTGCGAGGCCTTCGCCTCGGCCGATGACGACGTGCCGACCTGCTTCCTGGCCTATACCATCAAGGGCTGGGGCCTGCCGCTGGCCGGGCACAAGGACAACCACGCGGGCATCTTGACCCCCGATCAATTGAAGGGCTTCCGCCGCGATCAGGGCATTCCCGAAGGCAGCGAATGGGACCTGTTCGCGGGCATGGAAGATCGCGCCGACGCGCTGCGCGACTTCATCGCCAGGACCCCGTTCATGGCCGACGGCGGCAAACCCCGCCGCCATGCCGCCCCGACCGTGCCGGTGCCGGAAGCCCTGGCCACGGTGCCGACGGGCAAGGGCTCGACCCAGGAAGCCTTCGGCAAGATCCTGTTCGAACTGGCGGCGTCCGACCACAAGCTGGCCGACCGTATCGTCACGACCTCGCCGGACGTGACCGTGTCGACCAACCTGGGCCCCTGGGTCAACCGCCGGGGCATCTTCGCCGTCGACGAAAAAGAAGACACCTTCCGCAAGGTCAATGTGCCCTCGGTCCAGAAATGGGGCGCCAACGACGAAGGCCAGCACCTGGAACTGGGCATTGCTGAGAACAACCTGTTCCTGGCGCTGTCGGCCCTGGGCCTGAGCCACGATCTGTTCGGCGAACGCCTGTTGCCGATCGGCACGCTCTACGATCCGTTCATTCAGCGCGGCCTGGATGCGCTGAACTACGCCTGTTATCAGGACGCCCGCTTCATGGTCGTGGCCACGCCGTCGGGCGTGACCCTGGCCCCCGAAGGCGGCGCGCATCAGTCCATCGCCACGCCGATGATCGGCATGGGCCAGCCGGGCTTGGCTTATTTCGAGCCGACCTACGCGGACGAACTGCACGCCATCATGCGTTGGGGGTTCGAGCACATGCAGGCCAAGGACGGCGGCTCGCTCTACCTGCGCCTGTCGACCCGCCCGATGGAGCAGATCGAGCGCAAGATGGACGCCAAGCTGACCGAGGCGGTGATCGCCGGGGGCTATTGGCTGAAAAAGCCGGACAGCCCCGATGCGGGCGCCATCGTTTATACCGGCGTGCTGGCTCCCGAAGCCATGGCCGCCGCCGAGGCCCTGTCGAAAAAGACCCGGGGCAAGGCCGGCGGGCCGGGCGTGCTGGCCGTGACCTCACCGGATCGGCTGTATTCCGATTGGCGCAAGAACGGTGCGAAAAGCCATGCCGCCAAGCTGTTGGCCGCGATTAACCCGGGGACCAAGCTGGTCACCGCGCTGGACGGCCATCCGGCCACTCTGTCCTGGCTGGGCGGGGTCAAGGGCAACCTGGTGCAGGCCCTGGGCGTGGAAAAATTCGGCCAATGCGGCACCGTCGCCGACGTCTACCGCGAATACGGTTTGGACATCGACGCGATGATTGCCGCTTATCGCGCATAATCGGTTGTCCGATCGCGCCGGACAGTGATATGAAAGCGCCCCTGCCGGTTGCTCGTCCGAGCGACCGGCAGGTCTTTGATGATGTGCGGGCGTGGCGGAACTGGTAGACGCGCTGGATTCAAAATCCAGTTCCTGTAAGGGAGTGGGAGTTCGATTCTCCCCGGGGGCACCACTACTTCATGGTCTTAATTGATCATCCAAACAC
>DJHY01000192.1:0-11154 GCA_002433335.1 Rhodospirillaceae bacterium UBA6608
GGCCCTGGCGATTCAGCGCAACGAGTGCGACGTGCTGGTGCTGGGGCGCGGCGGCGGCAGCCTGGAAGACCTGTGGTCGTTCAACGAGGAAATCGTCGTTCGCGCCATCGCCGACTGCCCGATCCCGATAATTTCCGCCGTCGGCCACGAAACCGATACGACCCTGGCCGATTTCGCCGCCGACCGGCGCGCGCCGACGCCCACGGCAGCCGCCGAAATGGCCGTGCCCGTGCGCCTGGACCTGTTGGCCCAGGTGATGGACGACGGCCAGCGCATGGCCAGCGCCGTGGCCCGGCGGCTGAATGACGATCGGCGGCATCTGGATGCCATTTCCCGCGCCCTGCCCAACCCGGCGCGGATGCTGCAGGAACAGGCCCAACGCCTGGACGATTGGACCGAACGCCTGGGGCATTCCTTGGGCACGGGGCTGGAGCGCCGCCGGGCGCGTCTCACCGGTGCGGCGGCGGGACTGATCCGCCCGGACCGGATCATCAAGGCCGAGGCGCGCCGCCTGTCGGGCGAGATTCGCGCCCTGCAGGCCGCCGGCAAGTCCGCCGTGGAACGGGCGGGAAACCGCCTGGAGCGGGCATCGGCTCTGCTGGAAAGCTATTCGTACGAGCGTGTACTCGACCGGGGGTTCGCCCTGGTCACCGATCCCGCCGGGACGGCGGTAACTTCGGCCAAAGGGTTGAAAACCGGCGATCATCTGCATATCAGGCTAAGGGACGGGGAACGTTCCGTCGCCGTGACCGGCGGCACCCCGCCGAAGAAACAGGCCAAACAGGCCGATCAAAACCCAAGCAAGCCCGGCGAAGACCGGCAGGGGCAGCTCTTGTGAGACATTTCCTTATTCGATTGAGTATCGGCGCGGCCATCGTGATCGCGGCGGCAGCCCAAAGTGCAACGGCCTGGGCGCTCGACCTGTCCGGCAGCTTCGTGCAGGGCGGACTGGTGGTCGGCAAGGCCGATCCCGGGTCGAAACTTACCCTGGATGGCCATATGGTCGCGGTCGCCCCCGACGGGAGTTTCCTGCTCGGCTTCGGGCGGAACGCCAAGGAGACGGCGGTGCTGAAGGTCCTGCCGCCCGACGGGCCGGAGATGATCCACAACCTGAAGATCGAAAAGCGGCGCTTCAAAGTGCAGCGGATCGACGGCCTGCCGGAGCGCAAGGTCACCCCGATGAAGGCCGAAGACCTGGCCCGCATCAAAAAGGAAAATGCCCTGGTCGCCGAGGTGCGCAAACGTGCGACCCCGAAAACGTTCTTCGATACCGGCTTCATCTGGCCCGCCAAGGGGCGGATTTCCGGCGTGTTCGGCAGCCAGCGGATTCTCAACGGCAAGCCGCGCAACCCGCACAACGGCGTCGACGTCGCAGCCCCAAAAGGCACGCCGGTCGTCGCCATGGGCGACGGGGTGGTGGCGCTCAGCCATCCGGATATGTTCTTCAACGGCAAGACCGTGATGATCGACCACGGATTGGGTCTGACCTCGGTCTACATCCACATGAATTCCAGCACCGTGAAGGAAGGCGACTTCGTCACCAAGGGGATGCAGATCGGCACCATCGGCACCACCGGGCGGTCGACCGGACCGCACCTGCATTGGGGCGTCAGCTGGTTCAAGACGCCGTTGGATCCGGCCTTGTTGGTCGGCCCGCCGGAGCCGGAAAAGAAAAACACCCCCGAAAAGAAATAGGCCCAGGCAGGTAGGCCCGTTCTATTCCAGGCCCGTTCTATTCCTCGTTCTGAATCTGGTCCGAGGGCCAGCGGTTGTGCAGCCACAGCCATTGATCGGGCGTGTCGCGGATCCAGCGTTCGACCTCGGCATTGACGAATTCCAAGGCGGCTTGGACGTCGGCCTTATGGTCGCCGGTTTTCTCGAACCGGATCGGCGGCAGGATGTGCAGATTGAAATAAGCGCCCTTGCGCCGCGTCACCCAAACACCGACGACCGGACAGTCATAGCGCATCGCCAGTTCGGCCAGGGCCGGGGCGGTCATTGCCGGACGGCCGAAAAACGGCACCGCCACACCGTCGTTCATTTTCTGATCGATCATGATCCCCAGGTGGCTGCCCTTGCGGAAGGCTTCCAGCAACTGGCGCACGCCCTGCGGCCCCTTGGGGATTTGCGCCCCTTCGACGGCGGCACGGCCATGGCGATACAGCCATTCGACCATGCGGTTGTTGGCTTCGCGGTAGACCCGGTCGACCGGCAGGCCCCGCTGCGTCGCGCCCAGGGACATGACTTCCCAGTTGCCCATATGGGCGGAATAGAAAATGCCCGGCTCGCCGTCGTCGCGCAGGGTATCGACGTGTTCGGCCCCCGTCACGATCACCCGGCTATTGTCGCCATAGACCTGAATTTCATAAAGGTGAGGAAACTCGGCAGCCAGACGGCCCAGGTTGTCCCACATGCCGTAGACGATGCGTTCGACCTCGGCATCGGCGATCCCGGGGTAGGCGGCGCGCAGGTTGCGCCGCGCCCGGTTGCTGATCCGCAAACGCGGCCCGATGGTCCGCGCCAGGAAGCCGCCGACGCCAGACGCCCAATCCAACGGCAACACCCGAAAGAACATATAGACGCTGACCGCCACCACCGCCTGGACGGGGTGCAGCAGATATTTCTTCAACGGGGGCGGCACATGAGCCATGGGAACGGCAGCCTGCTCAGGGTTTAAGGGGTCGAAGCAATCGGTCAAGGGCCGCTTCGTCGTCCCATTGCAGGGTAATTGTCAAGACATCTATGTCCGCGCGCCGATCCGGCGGCAGGCGCATCAAGTCTTTTTCAGTCGTCACCAGACGGGCCTGACGGGCTGCAGCGGCCTGTTTCAAGGCGTCCAGATCGGCTGGGGTAAAGGGATGATGATCGGCGAACGCCCGGGTTCCGGCCAGGGTGCAGCCGCCGTCCCGCAAGGTCGCGAAGAACTTGTCCGGATGGCCGATCCCGGCGAAGGCGAACAACCGCGACTTGGCCAATTCGGCGATTTCCGGCCCGGGCACGATCCGGGCGGACAGAACCGGCAAGCCGGGCGGCCCTTGATCATGTGCTGCACGGGCCACGCCCCAAGTATCCTCGCCCAGGACGACGACCGCCCCGGCGCGGTCCAGCCCGGCGGCAATGGGCTCGCGCAGCGGTCCTGCCGGGATCAGCCGCCCATTGCCGAAGCCGTAGCGCCCATCGGTCACGACCAGGGGCAAGTCCTTGGTCACCGAGGGGTCTTGAAACCCATCGTCCAAAATCACCGCCCCGGCCCCGGCGGCGACTGCCGCCCGCGCTGCTTCGGCCCGCCCGCCACCGACCCAGACGGGGACCAAGCGCGCGATCATCAGCGGCTCGTCCCCGACCCGGTCGGCCCCGTCCGTGGCGGGAACGACCCGGCGGGGTTCGGTCCCGGTGGCGGCCCCGTATCCCCGACTGACGACATGAGGCGACGGGCCGGCGGCGGCCAACCGCCGCGCCAAGTCGATCACCACCGGCGTCTTGCCCGCGCCGCCGGCGGTCAGATTGCCGACGCAGATCACCGGGACGCCGATGTCGACCGGCGATCCCCGGCGCAACCGCCGCGCCGTCGCCATGCCGTAAACACAGCCCAGCGGCGACAGCAGCCCGGCCAGCAAGCCGCCAGCGCCGTCATACCAGAACGCCGGGGTTTTCATTCTCGGTCCCCGGCCAGGGTTTGCAGAAAGGGCGAAAGCTCGGCCATCAAACGGTCGATCACCCCGGCCTCGGCCTGGGCGAAGGTTCGGGCCCGGTCAGCGAAAGCCTGGGCGCGCGCCGGGTCGGCCAGCAAATCCCCCACGGCGGTCGCCAGATCGTCCGACCCGGTCACGGGTAGGGACGCGCCGGTCGACACCATCCGCGTACTCATATCGGCGAAGTTGCTCATGCGCGGGCCGTGCAGGACGGCGCAGCCCAAACGCGCCGGTTCCAACAGGTTCTGCCCGCCTTCCGATGACAGGGATTTACCCATGAAGACAACCGGGGCCAGGGTGAAGAACAGCCCCAACTCGCCCAAGGTGTCGGCGACATAGACCTGCGTATCCGCCGTCAAGGCGGTGCCTTCCGACCGGCGAGCGACGGTCGCGCCCTCGGCGGCCAGGGCGGCGGCGATCTCCGCGCCCCGATGGGGATGGCGCGGCACAATCACCGTCAACAGGTCGGGATGCGACGTTGCCAGCCGCTGGTGGACCTGCCAGGCGATGTCCTCTTCCCCGGCCCAGGTGCTGGCGGCAAGCCAGACCGGACGCGCACCGACGGTCGATTTCAATTCGGCCAAAGCCGCCGGATCGACCGGCAGGGGCTCGGCGGCGAATTTCAGATTGCCCACGGTCCGCGCCCCGTCCGCCCCCAACTGGCGCAGACGGTCGGCATCGCCCTCGGTCTGGCCCAGGCAAAGCGCGAAACCGGACAGCATACGGCCGATAAATTTAGGTGCCCGCGACCAACCCTTGAGCGAGCTGGCGGAAATCCGGCCATTGACCAAAATCAGCGGATTGCCCCGCGCCGCCGTCTCACAGATCAGGTTCGGCCAGAATTCCGATTCCGCCCAAAGGGTCAGATCGGGCCGCCAATGGTCCAGAAAACGGCGAACGTAGGCGATGCGGTCGACCGGGACATACTGATGCACCACCCCTGCAGGAAGACGGTCGGCCAGCAATCGGGCCGACGTCACCGTACCGGTCGTGACCAAGATATGCGCCGCCGGAACCGCCGCGTGCAGGCGATCGATCAGAACCAACAGGGACATGGCCTCGCCGACGCTGGCGCCGTGCAGCCAGATCAACGGCCCGTCCGGGCGCGGCACGCGGGAGATACCCAAGCGTTCGTTGAATCGCCCGGCATCTTCCTTCCCGGCCTTCAGGCGCTTGCCCAGATAGGCCTGGATCAACGGCCCGCCCAGTGTGGTAACGGCGCGGTAAAGACCCAACATCATCACGCGGCCTCCGCCGGTTCGACCGGGGCACGACCGGTCAGGCGGTCGGCTTCGGCGGTGATGTCGTTCAGCGCGTCTTCAACCGATTGGCGCGCGGCCTCCAGCGCCGTGGCGTCGGCGTCGCGCGGCACCTCGATCGGATCGCCCCAGACGATGACGCCCCGCCCGAACGGCCAAGCGACCAGGAAGCGATCCCAACTACCGAGCACCCGTCCGCGCGCAGCCCCAAAAGTCGCCGGAATGATCGGCACCCCCGCCAAGCGGGCCAAGCTGACGACGCCGTCGGACGCCCGCATCCGTGGACCGCGCGGACCGTCGGGGGTAATGCCGACCCATTCGCCGGCCTTCAGCGCCTTGACCATGGCGCGCAGCGCCTGGGCCCCGCCCTTGGACGAGGATCCGGCCACGGTGCGAATGCCGAAATGACCGACGGTGCGGGCAATGATCTGGCCGTCGCGGTGCTGCGAAATCAGCATGTGGATGGTCCGGTCGCGCGGCCAGCAATAGGGCATCATCAACAACCGGCCGTGCCAGAAACACAAAATGAACGGCTTGCCGTCACGCCACATGGCCTGGGCGGCGGCACCGCCGATCACTTGCCAGCGGCCCGTGGCATGGGCAAAGCGGATGTATTGCGCACCCAACCAGCACAACAGCCGCCGAAAACCGTCGCTTTTCAGGATGCGCTTCATCATCGCGACCTGTCCGTCCCCCACGGCATCGGGCGCACTTAGCGGCCCGCCGCCTGACGGGTGCCGCCCGGCGTGGCGCCCGCCGGACCGGTCGGGCCGGGAACGGCCTCGTCGGCGGCGAACTGAAGTTCATACAGATGCTTGTAGCGACCGCCCCGGGCCAACAGCTCGGCATGGGTGCCCTGCTCGACGACCCGCCCGTCCATGACGACGCAGATCATGTCGGCCCGCACCACCGTCGACAGACGGTGGGCGATGACCAGCGTCGTGCGGTCGGACATCAGATTGTCCAGGGCCGATTGGACCTGGCGTTCCGATTCCGTATCCAGGGCCGAGGTCGCTTCGTCCAACAGTAGGATCGGCGCGTTCTTCAACATCGCCCGGGCGATCGCCAGGCGTTGGCGTTGCCCGCCCGACAGCTTGACCCCCTGTTCGCCGACCACGGTGTCGTAGCCGCCCGGCAGGTCCATGATGAAATCATGGGCGGCGGCGTTCTTGGCCGCCTGGATGATGTCGTCCTCGCTCGCCCCGGCGCGGCCATAGGCGATATTGGCGCGGATCGTATCGTCGAACAGGGTCACTTCCTGACTGACCAGGGCCATCGCCCCGCGCAAGGAGGCAAAGGTCAGATCGCGCACGTCGATGCCGTCGACCCGCACCGCGCCCTGGGTCACGTCGTAGAACCGGGGGATCAGGTTCAGCACCGTCGACTTGCCGGCCCCCGACGGCCCGACCAGGGCCACGGTCTTGCCCGCCGGAACGCTCAGGCTCAGATCGGCCAGGGTCGGCCGGTCGGCGGTATAGGCAAAATGGACGGCGTCGAATTCGATCCCGCCCTTGACCGGCTGGGGCAAGGTCTTGGCGTCGGGCTTTTCCTGAATCTCCGGCTCCAGATCGAGCATCTGGAACAGGCGGTCGGCCCCGGCCAGCCCCTGTTGCATGGCGGCGTTCAGGTTGGCCAGGCGCTTCATCGGCTCATAGGCCAGCAGCAACGCGGTGATGAAGGAAAAGAACGACCCGGCGTCCGTATTGCCGTGGATCACCCGGTAGCCGCCATAGAAGATGACGATGCCGACGGCGACGCCGCCCAAGGTTTCCATGATCGGACTGGATAGGGCGCGGGTGCGCTCGGCCTTCATCGTCAATTGGAAGATGCCTTCAACGATCCCGGCGACGCGCGACCGCTCATAGGCCTCCATCGAGTAGGCCTTGACCACGCGGATGCCTTTGATGGTCTGCTCCAACACGGTCGTGAACAGGCCCATTTCCCGCTGCGTGTTGGCGGTGACCTTGCGCATCCGGCGGCCCAGCCGCACGATCGGCAGCAAGGCGATGGGGAAGATGAAGAACGAGATCAGCGCCAACTGCCAATCCTGATAGAATGTCACGCCGACCAGACCGATCAGGGTCATGGCATCTTTGCCCAGGCTGGTCCAGGCGTTGGAGACCGCACCCCGGATCTGGTTGATGTCGACCAGAAAGCGCGAGATCAGCCCGCCGGTGTTGGCGTCCTGAAAGAATTTGACGTCCATCCGCGACAGCTTGTCGAACAGACGGTTCTGATTGTCGGTAACGATCCGCAGCCCGATATAGGCCATCAGCGTGGCCTGCCCGTAGTTGGCCAGACCCTTGACGATAAACACGCCAAACACCGCCAGGCCGACCGGCATCAGCATGGCTTCGTTGCGGTTGACGAAGATGTCGTTGACCACCGGTTCCATCAACCAGGCGCTGAGCGCCGTCGCTCCGGCCATCAGGCCCATGCAGGCCATCGCCGCCAGGAACCAGACCCCATAGCCGCGCATACTTTCGCGGAACAGGCGGCCAAGCAGATGCGCCGTCGACGCGTGGACGGGTTGATCGATGTCGAGGGCGGAAGCCACGGGCCTCTGGTCCTTCCGGAGGTTCCTTGTGAACAAGTGGAACCTTCTTACCACGTGGCTATGGATACGCCAAGAATCCCGCGCTTTTTCAGGGCGTTATAACAGGATGTTCAAATCCTTATCGAAACACGTCCAGATTGGATTCGAATTGGTCGAAACTGGCGTCCCAGGAAAACTTCAGCGCATGGGCGCGGCAGACCTCGGCGGGGATGGTCAGGGCCTTTTCGACCGCCGCCGCCAGGTCTTCGTCGAGCACCCCAGCGCCCGACTGATTGACCACGTCGAGCGGCCCCGGCACCGGATAGGCCGCGACCGGCACGCCGGAGGCCATGGCCTCCAACAACACCAGACCGAAGGTATCGGTGCGCGACGGAAAGACGAACACGTCGGCGGCGGCGAAATATTTCGCCAGTTCCTCACCTTCCTTCATCCCGGCGAAACGAACGTCGGGATACTTACGCCGCAGGTCGTCCAATTGCGGGCCGTCGCCGACCACGTATTTGGTGCCCGGCAGGGTCAGCTTCAAAAATGCCTCGATGTTCTTTTCCACGGCGACCCGCCCGGTGAACAGGCTGATCGGCCGGGGATCGGACAGGAACGATTTGTCCCTGGGCTTGAACAGGTCCGTACGCACGCCGCGCGACCAGCGCCGAACCGGCGGGCGGAACCCGCGCGATACCAGATCGTCCTCGATCGTCTGGGTCGCGACCATGATCGCCGACGACGGGCCGTGGAACCATTTCATCACCGCGTAAAGCCAGGTCAGCGGCAGCGGGATGCGGGCGTGAATGTATTCGGGGAATCGGGTGTGATAGGCCGTGGTGAAGGGATAACCCTTTTTCAGACAATGGGCGCGGGCGGCGGTGCCGAGCGGACCTTCGGTCGCGATATGGATCGCCTGGGGATTGAAATCTTCGATCAGGCGCGCGACGCGGCGGCGCGGAAACAGCGCCAGGCGGATTTCCGGATAGGTCGGGCATGGCACGCTGCGGAACTGGTCCGGCGTGATCAGGCGGACCGTATGGCCGCGCCCTTCAAGCCCCTGCCTTAGGGTATCGAGGGTTCGGACGACGCCGTTGACTTGGGGAAACCAGGCATCGGTGACGATGAGGAGTCGCATTCTTCTTCGTCCCTTAGGAAAGACAGGCCACGGAGTTCCGCCCATTTAAGGATTTCCAGGCGGCCGTCCTCGTGTTCGACCAGGGCGGTACAGCTTTCGACCCAGTCGCCGTCGTTGCAGTAGAGGATGCCGTCCATTTCCCGCATCTCAGCCGTGTGGATATGGCCGCAGATCACGCCCTGGACGCCCATTTTTCGGGCTTCGGAGACCACGGCGGATTCGAAACTGGAAACGAATTCGACCGCGTTCTTGACCTTGTGCTTCAGGTAGGCCGACAGCGACCAGTAGGAGAACCCCAGCTTGCGCCGGACGATGTTCAGCCACAGGTTCAGCATCAGCGCCGCGTTGTAGGCATTGTCGCCGAGGAAGGCCAACCACTTGGCGTATTTGACGACGCCGTCGAACTGATCGCCATGGATGACCAGGAAGCGCCGCCCGTCGGCCATGGTGTGATAGGCCTCGTTCAAGACCGCGACGCGGCCGAACCGGTGATTGGCGAAATCACGGAAGTTTTCGTCGTGGTTCCCGGGCACGTAGACGACCCGCGTTCCCTTGCGCGCCTTGCGCAGGATTTTCTGGATCACGTCGTTATGGGCTTGGCGCCAATACCAGGCCCGGCGCATGCGCCAGCCGTCGATGATGTCGCCGACCAGATAAAGGTATTTCGAATCCGTATGCTTGAGGAAATCCAGAAGCATTTCCGCCTGACACCCCCGGGTTCCCAGGTGGATGTCGGAAATCCAGATGGACCGGAATTTCATCGGCGTCTTGGGCTGGGTCGGTTGCATGGCGTTCATGGCGTCCACGGTGTCTGTTGTCGAGTCACCTATATTTAGTGGGGACTTTTATGAAAGCTGCCATATTTTCGCCATTACTTTTAACGCCCGTCACCAAAACTTCACACACGGGAAATAAAAACGAAATTATAGTCGAAACAAAAGTGCCATATTTCTGGGTTCAAAAGACAAACATGCCAGATTCGAACGCCCTGCCGGGGGAGCCGGACACCATGCTGACCGCTCCCCGCAAGATCCTTGTGATCTTTAACCCGACGGCGGGCGCGCGTCGTCGTGCCCGATTGGACCGTGTCCTGGCCGGAATGCGCGCCCTGGGCGCGGAGGTCACGCTGCACGAAACGACGGCCCGCGGCGATGCCGAACGCACCGCCCGCGAAGCCCCCCACGACCGTTTCGATGTGATTGTCGCGGCGGGCGGCGACGGCACCATCAACGAAGTCATCAACGGCCTGGCCGGACGGCACATGCCGCTCGGCATCATTCCCCTGGGCACGGCCAATGTGCTGGCCGCCGAACTGGACCTGCCGCAGGACATCGACGGCCTGGCCCGGACCATCGCCCTGGGCCGGACCAGCCCGGTAAACCTGGGCGAGGTCAATGGCCGCCGCTTCGTGATGATGGCCGGGGTCGGGTTTGACGCCCATGTCGTGGCCTCGGTCGATACCGGGATGAAGCGCCTGATCGGCAAGCTTGCTTATGTCTGGGAAACCCTGCGCGGGTTCTTCCGCTTCAACTTCCGCGCCTACCGCGTGATCGTCGACGGCACGCCTTATGACGTCGGCTCCGCCGTGTTCGCCAATGGCCACTATTACGGCGGGCGGTTCGTCTGCGCCAAGGACGCGCGGCTGGGCGATCCGCGCCTGCATGTCTGCCTGTTCAAATCGGTCGGCGCCTTGAGCGCCCTGCGCTATGCCGCCTGGATGATGCTGGGCCGGTTGGACAAGCTGCCCGATTACGAGGTCGTTCCCGCGACCTCGATCATCGTCGAAGGGGCCTCGGGGGAGCCGGTACAGGGCGACGGCGATATCGTCACCCATCTGCCGCTCGACGCCCGGGTCGCCGCCGATCGGCTGGACATGCTGGTTCCGGCCTAGGTCCTGTTCCCGACGGGCCACTTTTCGCCGCCCCCGATTGTTTCCTAGACTGTGCGGGTAGGAAAAGGAGCCCCCGCATGTCGACGCCCGCCCTTTATCAGGCCTTCGCCCAATACAATCGCGCCATGAACCAGGCCGTCTACGCCATCTGCGCCGACATTCCCGACGCCGAGCGCCGGGCCGACCGGGGTGCGTTCTTCAAATCCGTGCACGGCACCCTGAACCATCTGATCTTCGGCGATCACGCCTGGATGAACCGGTTCGACGGCGGGCAGCGCACCATCCTTCCGCCGGGGCAGGATCTCTACGACGATTTCGATGACATGCGGCAGGCCCGCGCCGCCCTGGACGACGAGATCGACGCCTGGACCCGGACCCTGGAACAACCCTGGCTGGACGAAGTGCTGGAATGGCATTCCAACATGGACAACCGCACCCGGGTGCAGCCGCGCTGGCTGATGGTCAGCCATATGTTCAACCATCAGACCCACCACCGGGGGCAGTTGACGACCGTCCTGACGCAGATGGGATACGACGTCGGCGTGACTGACCTGACGCGGCTTCCCTAACGTTCGGAATCAGTTGTCGTCGGCGATCCGCACGACCTGCTTGCCGAAGTTTTCGCCCTTCAGCAT
>DJHY01000192.1:11461-11630 GCA_002433335.1 Rhodospirillaceae bacterium UBA6608
AGTTTTCGCCCTTCAGCATGGCGACGAAGGCGGTCGGCGCGTTTTCCAGCCCGTCGGCGATATCGACCCGATATCTGATCTGACCGGACGCCAACCATCCCGCCATTTCGTCCAGGAATTCGGCCTGTCGGTGGCCGTGGTCGCCGACGCCCATGCCCTGCATGCGGAT
>DJHY01000278.1 GCA_002433335.1 Rhodospirillaceae bacterium UBA6608
CGCCGAAGGCAGGGCGATCAGGCGCTTGCCGCCGATGCGGCGGACCATGTCCACGTCCTCCATCAGGGGAAGGTCCTTGAACCCGTCCAGGTAGTCGTAGAAGCCGCGCCAGATGACCAATCCCTGATCGCCATAGGGCAAGGCCAAGTGCTTGGCCCGCCAGTTGGCCAAGTTCTCGACCCGCCGCGCCCCCCGGGCGGGATCGTCCAGGATCAGGTTGAAGTATCCGGCTTTGTAATGGTTCTCGGCGTTGCCGGTGAATCCGCGCAGGATGACCTGCCACCCCCGTTGCAGGCTGCTGTCGGCATGCAGGAACAACAGCCAGTCGCCGCGCGCCGCCTTGGCCCCGGCGGCCAGTTGCGGCCCCCGCCCGCGTGGGGCGTCGACGACCCGCGCGCCAAAGGCTTGGGCGATCCGCTTGGTGGCGTCGGCTGAGCCGCCGTCGGCGATCACCACCTCATAATCGATGCCGCCGCCCTTCAAACCGTCGAGCGTGCGGGCGAGCCCCGCGGCGGCATTCAGGGTGGGGATGACGATGCTCAACACCGGCGGTCGTTCGGGCGCGCGCGGTTGTTCTTCTACAGGCGCGGGCTCCGATGGCGGCGGGGCATCGGTGGGCATGGGTATGCGGGGCGGGGATCAGCGCCGGGGGCGGTGGTGCGGGCGCGTGCGAACGGGAATGGGCACGGGGGCCGGCGGCGGCGCCAACAATTCGGCCAAACCTTCGACGATGCTTTCGATGAAATCTTTGATCTTGTTCATAGCGCATCCATCCCGGCGGGGTCTTTAGGCAACCCCATCCAAATCCTTAACGAAAGTCTAACAAACCGATCCGGCGATGTCACCGGGACTCTTGTCCAGGGTCGCCACGGTTGGATTTGACATAGGCAGGCCATGGTGAAAATGCAAATGTTCTTGATTTGTTCGTAATGCTGGGTAAGCTGAACCGATCCGCCGAGTGCGAGGGATGGGCCGTTGCCGAAGACCGCGAATGTTGCCGTTGCCGCCGCTGCGACCGTCCATAAGGGGCGGGGGGCGGTCTCCAACCGTGACGGTCGGTTCGAGCGCCTGAGCCACCAGGCCGAGGACGATGGCTGGGACTTGCCTGACGACGACCTGCCGCCGTTGCGAACCACGATCCTGCCCGACGCGGCGCGCAAGGTGATTGCGCGCAATACCTCGCCCGATATTCCGTTCGATCGCTCGCTCAATCCTTACCGGGGGTGCGAGCATGGATGCGTCTATTGCTTCGCCCGGCCGAGCCATGCCTACCTGGGCCTGTCGCCGGGCTTGGACTTCGAAACCAAGCTGTTCGCCAAGCACGATGCGGCGGCCTTACTGCGGGCTGAACTCTCGGCCAAGAGTTATCGCTGCGCGCCGTTGCAACTGGGCGCCAATACGGACCCGTATCAGCCGATCGAGCGGCGGTTGAAGATCACCCGCCAGATCCTGGAAGTCCTGGCCGATTGCGACCATCCCGTCTCGATCACTACCAAGTCAGACCTGGTGCTGCGCGATCTGGATATCCTGGGGCCGATGGCGGCGAAGGGGTTGGCCTCGGTCGCCGTTTCGGTCACGACCCTGGACCGTACGCTCGCCCGCCGGTTGGAGCCGCGCGCCCCGACCCCGGCCAAGCGGATTGCCGCGATCGAGGGGCTGAGCCGCGCCGGGGTGCCGGTCACGGTTCTGGCCGCGCCGGTCATTCCGGCCCTCAACGATATGGAGTTGGAGGCAATCGTCGTCGCCGCCGCCCAAGCAGGGGCCCGCGGGGCGGGCTATATCCTGCTGCGCCTGCCGGGCGAGGTCGCGGATATTTTCGGCGAATGGCTGGACACCCATTATCCGGATCGCGCCGCGCGGGTTCTCAATCGCCTGCGGGCCAGCCGCGATGGCGAGCTTTACCGCTCCCAATGGGAAAACGCCAGACCGGCACGGGGGCCGAGGCGGGATTATTGTCGGCCCGGTTCAAGGCCGCGTTGCGGCGCGCCGGAATGGCGCTGGCGCGTTCGGGCGAGCTTCCCCTGGATTGCGCGAAGTTCCGCCCGCCCTTCGCGGACGGCCCGCAAATGTCGTTGTTTTAATACGCATTTATGCATTCTCCCTCTGCCCCGGTTCGGGGGGAAATGATAGGCTGTGGCCATGCAGCCCGAACAAACCGCCAAAGAGATCCCTGAGAAAATCGCCGAAATCGGCGCCGCCGCGGTCGATGCCGCCGCCGGTGTCGCGGAAAAGGCGATGACTGCATCGGACGCCGCCCATGGCAACGACCTGACCGGCATCGCCATTGTGGTCATGGCGGCGTTGCTTTGCGGCATGCTGATGACCCGCCTGCGCCAACCCGCCATCGTCGGCTATATCCTGGCGGGCGTGTTGCTGGGGCCGTCGGCCCTGGGCGTGGTCAAGGAGCAAGGCTCGCTGGAGTTGCTGGCCGAATTGGGCGTTCTGCTGCTGCTGTTCCTGGTCGGCCTGGAGCTGTCCTTGCGGTCCTTCATGCGCATGTGGCGATTGGCCGTGTTTACGGTGCTATTCCAGATCGTCGCCTCGGTCGCGGTGACCTTGCTATGCGCACGCTTCCTGGGCTGGTCGACGCCGCTGTCGGTATTGCTGGGCTTCATGGTCGCGCTGTCGTCGACGGCGGTCGCGGTCAAGCTGTTGGAAGATCTGGGCGAGCTTCGGACCCGCACCGGGCGGGTCACGGTGGGTGTCCTGATCGCGCAGGATTTGGCCGTGGTGCCGATGCTGCTTTGGGTCAACGCCATGCAGGGGAGCGGCTTCGATTGGATGACGATCCCCAAGGTCGTGTTGTCCATCGGCTTCCTGGCTTGGTTGATCTGGTATCTGTCGCGGGGGCGCAAGGTCAGCCTGCCGTTCGCCGACCGCATCCTGCCCAATGCCGACCTGCGCCCCTTGGCGGCGCTGACGTTCTGTTTCAGCTGCGCCTCGATCGCCGGTCTGTTCGGTTTGTCCGCGGCTTACGGCGCCTTCATCGCGGGGCTGATGGTCGGTAACTCGACCCTGCGTCAGGCAATCACCGAGACCGTGGTCCCGATCCAAAGCATCCTGATGATGGTGTTCTTCCTGTCTATCGGCCTGCTGCTGGACATGGCGTTTATTTGGGACAACTTAGGCAAGGTCCTATTGCTGTTTTTCCTGGTCAGCGTGTTCAAGACGGTGGTCAACGTCGGCTTCCTGCGTGCCCTGGGTCAGCCTTGGGACCGGTCGTTCATGGCCGGGACGATGCTGGCGCAGATCGGGGAATTCTCGTTTCTTTTGTCCGTCGTCGGCGTTTCCGCCGGGGTGTTGAATGCGGACGATTCCCGCCTTGTCGTTTCCGTGACCGTCATGTCCTTGGCCCTCAGCCCCCTGTGGGTCGTGACCGCCCGTCGGATTCAGGCCCTGGCCCGCGACGGCGTTGTGTCCGGCGCGGAACTGGTCAGCCTTGTCTACGCCCCCGAAACCGAAATGCTCAGCGTGACCTTGCGCACCGCGCGGTCGCGCACCCTGCGTCAATTGCGCAAGGGGGCCTTGTTGTTGCGTCGTCAGCGGATGCGCCGGGTGCGCCGTCAACGGGCCGAGGCCAAGGCGGTCGCGGTTGTCGAAACCCCGAAGGCCACGGCGCCGACACCGACCGAGGCAAAAACACCGAAGCCGAAGGCCAAGAAACCGGCGAGCCGGGCCAAGAAACCTAAAGCCAAAGATGCCTGATTTCCTGCACGAGGACGCAGGCCATGCCGAGGGGGCCAAGGTCGTCTGCGGGATCGACGAGGCCGGGCGCGGTCCCTGGGCCGGACCGGTCGTGGCGGCAGCGGCGATCCTGGACCGGGCCAGCCTGCCGCCCGATCTTGCATCCGAATTGGATGATTCCAAACGCTTGAAAGCCGCGGCGCGTGAACGTCTGCTGGCGGCGCTGCAACCCCATGCGGTGATCGGCGTCGGTCAGGCGTCGGCGGCGGAAATCGATGAATTGAACATCCTGAAGGCGACGTTCCTGGCCATGGACCGGGCGGTCAAGGCGCTGGGTCAAATTCCCGATCTGGCGCTGGTTGATGGCAATCGTCCGCCGCCATTGCCGTCCGGCGGGGGCTGTCGGATCGAATGCCTGGTCGGTGGGGACGGGCGCTCCCTGTCCATCGCCGCCGCTTCGATCGCCGCCAAGGTGACCCGGGACCGGTTGATGGCGAAGCTGGCCGAACAGTTCCCCGGCTATGGCTGGGAGCGAAACGCCGGGTACGGCACGGCCGAGCATCAGGCCGCTTTGGCGCGTCTGGGCGTCACCCCGGAACACCGTAAAAGTTACAAGCCGATCCTCAATATCTTGGGTAAGGGCTAAGCCCGAGTCCTATATCTTCCGTCAACAACATCTCCTAAGTATTTGAATCCAAATACTTCTTGACGGTGAATCGTGCGGACTCCATGCTCCCTTGATTGGGATACCTGGGAAAGCCCGTACAATGACGAAGAAGCCTGCCACCGCGCGCCGCAAAGCGGCCGCCGAAGAATCCGACTCCGCCCAAAACACGGCGGATGCCCTTCAGACCGATGTCGTGCATGTCGGCGATAGCGTCGCCTTGATGAACGCCATGCCGGCGGAAAGCGTCGACATGGTCTTCGCCGATCCGCCTTATAACCTGCAACTCGCGGGTGATCTGAACCGGCCGGACAATTCCAAGGTCGATGCGGTCGATGCCGATTGGGATCAGTTCGACAGCTTCCAGGTCTATGACGATTTCTCGCGCGAATGGTTGGCCGCCGCGCGCCGGATTTTGAAGCCCAACGGCACCCTTTGGGTGATCGGCAGCTATCACAACATTTTCCGTGTCGGCGCGACCCTGCAGGATCTGGGCTATTGGATTTTGAACGACATCGTCTGGCGCAAATCCAACCCGATGCCGAATTTCCGCGGGCGTCGCTTTACCAACGCCCATGAAACGCTGATTTGGGCGGCCAAGGACAAGGATTCCAAATACCGCTTCAACTACGAAGCCATGAAGGCGCTGAACGACGATCTGCAGATGCGCTCGGACTGGACGATTCCGTTGTGCACCGGGGCGGAGCGGTTGAAGAACAAGGCCGGCAAGAAGGCTCATCCGACGCAGAAGCCGGAAGCGCTTCTGTATCGCACCATCCTGGCTTCGACCGAGGTCGGCGATGTGATCGTCGATCCGTTCTTCGGCACCGGCACCACGGGTGCGGTGGCGCGGATGCTGGATCGCCGCTACATCGGCCTGGAGCGGGAAGAGGAATATGCCGCCCTGGCGCGCGAGCGTCTGGCCGGGATCGAGCCGCTGGCCGAACCGGACATGCTGTCCACCCCGGCGAAGCGCGAACTGCCGCGCATTCCGTTCGGCTGGGTGGTCGAACGCGGCTTGCTCAAGCCGGGACAGACCCTGACCGATCAGCGCCGCCGCCATACGGCGCGGGTCCGGGCCGACGGCACCTTGGCTTCGGATGATTTCAAGGGATCGATCCACCAGGTCGGCGCCCATGTGCAGAAGGCTCCGGCCTGTAACGGCTGGCAGTTCTGGCATGTGGAGCTGGGCAACGAATTGGTGCCCATCGATCTGTTCCGCCAGAAGCTACGGACGGAACTCCACTAACTTTCCGTTATCCGCCGGAATGTCGTAGACCCGCCGCCGATGGGCGCGGGTCACGCCTGCCGTTACGTGCCGATGGCAATGGGCGGTCAGGGCCTTGCGCCCGGCGAAATCGCGGGCCTGGACCGGTTCGTGAAAAGTGATTTCGACCATCGCGCCGCGTAACCCGAACACCGACATCAGATGCGGGAACAGCGTCATGTCGCCGTACCAGGCGTAAAGCGCCTGCAGGCCCCGTTCCAACGGTCGCCCGTCGGCATAGCGGGTATAGGCGATGGACACGGGCTGCACCCGGGGTTGCTCGGCGCCCTCGGCGGTTTCGGCCACGGCGAACAGCGCGGTCTTGAACGGCAGGACCCGCTGCCCGTCCGACGACGTACCCTCGGGGAACAGGAACAAGCTATCGCCACCGGCCAATCGGGCCGCGATCTCGGTCCGCTGGTTCAGGGCGTCGCGCGGGTCGCGGCGGATGAACATGGTCCGGTAGATCTTGGCGCAGGTACCGAACAGCGGCCAATCGGCGACGTCGTCCTTGGCGACGAAGGCGGCATCGGTCAACAGCGCCAGCACGGGAATGTCCAGATAGGAAACATGATTGCAGACGTAGAGCGTACCCGACTGGCCCAGCGGCGCGCCGTTGACGGTGATCCGCAGGTTGGCGAGCCGCGCCACGCCCCGGAACCAAACCAGGGCGATGCGCCGCACCGCCCGCGCACCGAACGGATACGCGATCAGGGCCAGGGGCAGCAACGCCCCCGTCATGGATAGAAATACCGATAAGCGCCCAGCGGCCCTAAGGCCGGAGGCGGCGACGGGACCGGCGTCGCCTAGCGCGTCCCACAGGGCTTGTAGTGGCGATGGTATTTCTCGGTGATGTGGTCCGTAGGTACGATCACGCATACGTCCGTCGTGTTGAATTGATGGTCAATGACGGCGCCGTCGCCGATGAAACCGCCGAGGCGCATGTATCCCTTGATCAGCGGGGGCAGCATCGCCCGCGCCGATTTTTGATCCAGCCGGGTCAGGGGAACCTGGCCGATCTTTACGTAACGGTCGTCCACCGCGCGCGGGCGAAGGTCGCTGGGCGCAAGGTGAAAGTGGTGGAGATAGCTGAGGGCCGGCATCAGCGCCTCGGCATCGGTGCCGGGCAATGAGCCGCAGCCGAACATCACGCGGATGTCGTAGGCCGCCAGGTATTCGGCGATGCCCCGCCACAGAAGCTGCATCACCGCGCCGGTGCGGTAGGCTTCGTGGACGCAGGACCGGCCCAGTTCGACCAGTTCGCCCGGATGGGTCAGCAGGGCCGACAGGTCGTATTCATGGGCCGAATAGAACCCGGCGTTGGCATCGGCGACCGAGCGGCGCAGCAACCGATAGGTGCCGCAGACGAACGGACGGCCCGGCTGGGAGCGTTCGGTATCGAGAACCAGCAGGTGATCGCAGACGGCGTCGAACGGGTCGGCGTCGCGCTCGTGGCGGGCGGCTTCGACCGTGGGGATCGCGCCCATTTCGCGGAAGAACACCTGATAGCGCAGGGCCTGCGCGGCAGCGATTTCGTCCGCCGTTTCGGCCAGCCGAATTTCCAGGTTGCGGGCCCGAACGTCGACCGGGCGGTTGGCTTTTTGTGCCGGTTCCTGCACGGGAAGTGGCGCGGCCTCGGGGCGGGCGGCGCGGATGAACTTCGGCAACACACGTTTGGGAACTGCCAATTTGGCGAGCATGTTCATGAGATTCCGGTCCCTAATGTCTGATACGGCATGTCTCAATCGTCGGGTACGTTTTCACCGCCCAGGGACAATTTCACACCTGATGACAGAGGGGTCGGACGAAGACAAAAGAAGCTTTGGCAACGGCGGCGTGACGGTTCGATGACAGGAAGGGCGCAAAGCCACGGCGCGCAAGGGCTTGCGATTCCTCGGTCTTAGCGGACGGATCAGGCGAAATTTCTGCAATCACCGTCATGTCTTTGCCGTGGAACGGCGGGCCGGGATATGGCAACCTTCAGTCGA
>DJHY01000080.1:0-251 GCA_002433335.1 Rhodospirillaceae bacterium UBA6608
CGGGCCAGGGGATGGCGGCTGTGGCTGGCCAGGGCGGCGGCCACGCGCAGGGCGTCGGCGGGAATATCCCCGGCATTGACCAAAGCCGGTTCACCCAGGGTCAGAGTGCCGGTCTTATCGAACACCACATGGTCGGCCTGGGCCAAACGTTCCAGGCCGTCGGCGGCTTTCAACAGAACGCCCCGCTGCAGCAAGCGGCCCGAGGCCACGACCTGCACCGCCGGAACGGCCAGCCCCAGGGCGCAGGGGCA
>DJHY01000080.1:555-6114 GCA_002433335.1 Rhodospirillaceae bacterium UBA6608
GGCCAGCCCCAGGGCGCAGGGGCAGGTGATGATCAAGACCGCGACGGCGGTCATCAGCGCGCGTTCCCAATCGCCGGTCGCGACCAGCCAGCCGATGAAGGTGCCGGCGGCCAGGATGTGTACGGTCGGGGCATAGATGCGCGCCGCCCGATCGGCCAGGCGCACGTATTTAGCGCGGCCCTGTTCGGCGGCTTCCATCAGGCGCACGATCTCGGCCAGCAGGGTGTTTTCACCGGCGGCGGTCACGCGCACCTCGACCGGGGCCGACAGGTTCAGGGTCCCGGCATAGACCGGATCGCCAGAATTGACCGCACGCGGCAGGCTTTCACCCGTGACCAGCGAGGTATCCAGGTCGGTCACGCCGGTCGCGATTTCGCCGTCGGCGGGCAGGCGCTCGCCCGCAGCCACGGCCAGGATCATGCCGGGTTGGATATCGTCGGTGGCGATGGCGCGGCGTTTGCCGTCGGGCTCGATCACCATGGCGGTCGCGGCCCGCAGGCCGAGCAGGCGCGTTGCCGCCGACCGGGCCTTGTTGCGTGCCCGGCGATCCAGGTAACGCCCGATCAACAGGAAGAACAGCAAGGTCACCGAAGCGTCGAAATAGGCGTGCTCGGCCCCCTTCATGGTTTGTTGCAGGCTCATCCCCGCGGCCAGGATCACGGCCAGGGAAATCGGCACATCCATGTTCAGGGCGCGCGACGACAAAGCCGCCGCCGCCGAGCGAAAGAACGGCATCCCGGCATAGACCACGGCGGGCAGGGCGATCAGCGCCGAGACCCAATGGAACAGGTCGCGGGTCGCGTCGCCCATGCCGGAAAAATGCCCGGACCAGACCGAAACCGACAGCAGCATAACGTTGGCCGCCGCGAACCCGGCCACGGCCATGGCTTTCAGTAGGCGTTTGTCCTCGGCCTCACCGCCGTCTTTCAGGGCTTCGGGGTCGAAGGCACGGGCCGGAAAGCCCAGGCCGGTGACGGTGTCGGTGATGGTGTCGGGATCGGTCTGCCCCGGCAGCCAATCGACCCGCAGGCGCTTGGTCGACAGATTGACCCGCGACGAAACCACGCCCGGCGTTTGCGCCAGGGTGCCTTCGATACGTTTGATGCAACCCGCGCAATGGACGTTTTCGACCATCAGGTGGAGCGTTTCCGGCTGTGCCGACGATCCGGGGTGCGGCGCGGCCGATGAGATCTGCACGGCTGCGGTCTGGTTCATTTCGTGCCTCCGGCCTGAACCTCGTGTTGCATGTGATAGGAACGGCCATCCTCGGCCTGAACCTTGATCAAGACTTCCCAGCGGCCCAAAGCCGACAGGCGAACCAGCGCGCCGTAAAGGCCGGGGCGTTCTTCGTCCATGGCGGTATCGACCGTCAGCCCTTCGCCAACCGGGCGGCTGAGGACGGCGGTTACCTTCATGCCTGTCAGCGGCTTGCCGTCGGGGCCGGTCATGACCAGGGTCAGGACCCGGCCCTTGGGCGTCGGTGCGCCTAGGCCGACCCGGGAATGCCAGCCCATGGCTTCCTGCCGGGCCGCGCTTTCCAGGGTTTGGTTGTAGTCGCGGCCTTCCTCGAAGGCATGCTGCGTGGTCAGGCCCGGCCAGGTCGACAAGGCGAAGTAGACGAACACCAGATTGACCGCGATGACCACGCCGAAAAACGCGACCATGCCGATCAGAACCGTCCGGCCCGTGATAGGCTTTCCGCCGGGATTATACGGCGGCTGGTCGTAGGGCCGGCTCGCTTCGGTTTGGCTCACTTCTCGGGTCCCCGGAACAGGCTGTTATAGGTCGCGGTCTGGCCGGTGTTGATTTCCTCGAGCACGAACCGCAGGTTGGCCGAGGCCTCCTTGAGCGTGCCCGGCGGCACGGTGACCAGCAGGCGGAACGACTGCAGGCGGTCCGGCTTGACCGTGAAGTAAGGATGCGGGCTGTCGCCCATGTCTTCGGAGCCCACGACCTTGAGCTTGACGCCGGGCAAGCCGGTGGCGGCCAGGGTCAGGGTGCGTTGTTCGCGGGCTTTGTTCAAAATCTTGAACGTATAACCGTTGCGCAGGCTGCCGTCGGACAGGGTCGTGTACAGCGGATTGCGGTCGCGGATCACGTTGATGTCCAGATCGGCGCGGGTCAGCAGGACGTAGAGCATGCCCAGGCCGATCAGGCCCCAGGCGGCGAGATAGAACAGGGTGCGCGGCCGGAACAGGCGCAGCTTGGCTTCCTTGCCTTCGCGGCGACGCAGGTCGTTGGCGACGGAATCGTAGTCGATCAGGCCACGGGGGCGGCCGATCTTGCCCATCACGTCGTCACAAGCGTCGATGCACAGCGCACAGGTGATGCATTCCAACTGCTGGCCGTCGCGGATGTCGATCCCCATGGGGCAGACGACGACGCAGGCCTTGCAGTCGATGCAATCGCCGCGCTGCGACCAATCGGCGTTCTTCTCGAACGGTCGGCGCGGCTCGCCCCGGTCGACGCGATAGGTCACGGTCAGGGACTCTTCGTCCATCATCGCGGCCTGAATGCGGGGCCAGGGGCACATGTAGGTACAGACCTGTTCGCGCATCAGGCCACCGAGCGAGAATGTGGTGAAGGTCAGCACGCCGACGGTGGCATAGGCCACGGTGTCGGCCTGTCCGGTAAACAGATCGGTGAACAGGGTCGGGGCATCGGCGAAATAGAACACCCAGGCACCGCCGGTACCCATGGCGATGACCATCCAGATTGCGAACTTGGTCACCCGCTTGGTGAATTTGGAGGCCGACATCGGCTCTTTGTCCAAGCGGATGCGGGCACTGCGGTCGCCTTCGACCAGGCGCTCGACCCAGATGAACAGGTCGGTCCAAACCGTCTGCGGACAGGTGTAGCCGCACCAGGCTCGCCCGACGACCGAGGTGATCAGGAACAGACCGAGCCCGGCCATGATCAATAGCCCCGCGATGTAATAGAATTCCTGGGGCCAGATTTCGATGAAGAAGAAGTAGAAGCGGCGGCCGGGGATATCGACCAGAACCGCCTGGTCAGGGGCGCCCGGTCCCCGATCCCAGCGCAGCCAGGGGGTGATGTAGTAGACGCCCAGCGTCAACGCCATCACCCACCATTTGAAGGATCGGAAGAACCCGTGGGTGCGCCGCGGATGAATTTTTTTCCGCGGCGCGTAAAGGGGAGGCCTGGAGTCCTTTTTGTTGACGGCTTCGACGTCATAGGCGTTGGGATCAGCGGCCTCGGCCGCTTGATCCAACGTAGAGGTACCCGTACTGCGCATTCATTTTACCCCAAGGCTCGGCCTCCCCCAGGCCGGGTGATCCCCCTTCGATTGCTGTTACTTGCCGCCGCCCAGCGAGTGGACGTAGATGGCAAGCTGCTTGACGGTGGCTTCGTCCAGGTGACGACCCCAGGCCGGCATCACGCCCCGGCGGCTGTTGGTCACCGTTTCGACGATGGTCGCCTTGTCCCCGCCATAGAGCCAGATGTTGTTGTTCAGCGCCGGAGCCCCGAACTCGGCATTGCCCTGGCCGTTGTCGCCATGGCAGGCGGTGCAGTTGTCGGCGAACACCGTCTTGCCGCGCGCGGCGGCGGTGCTGTCGGCGGACTGGCCGGACAGCGACAGGACGTATTCGGCGACGTCGTTGATCTGCGCCTTTTCGAGGATGCCGTCCTTGCCGAATGCGGGCATGTCGGACTGACGGGCGTTTTCGTCCTCGGTGTTGCGGATGCCGTGCATGATCGTATAGCCGATCGCGTCGACGGTGCCGCCCCAGATCCATTCGTCGTCGTTCAGGTTGGGGAACCCGGCGAAGCCCTGCGCGCCCGAGCCGTGGCACTGCGAACAGTTGACGGCAAAGGCGGACCGGCCGCCGGCCAGCGCGAATTCACGCAGGTTGTCATTGGTGCGGATCTGTTCGAGGGACGATTTCTCGATCTCGGCCAGATGCCCCTTCATGGCTTCCTTGTTGCTGACGATGTCGGCTTCGACCACGGCGCGGGACGAATAACCGAACATCCCCTTGGTGTAGGTCGAGACCAGCGGCCAGGCCGGGTAAACCACCCAGTAGCCGATGGACCACAGGACGCAGGCCCAGAAAATCCATTGCCACCAGCGGGGCAGGGGATTGTCCAACTCGCGGATGCCGTCCCATTCGTGGCCGGTCGTATCGATACCGGTGAAGTCGTCCACATGACGTTGATCAGACATGGTTCAGTCCTCCTTGAACGGGATGTGCGCGGCGTCGTTGAACTTTTTCTTGGCGCCGGGCCGGAAGGCATAGACGAGCACGCCGAAGAACAGGACCGACAGATAGACCAGGCCCCAGGTTTCGGCGAAGTAGGCGACTTGTTCGAAAGTCATACCGTTGGATTCCATGGCGACCTCCTAGCGGTAGTTTTCTTCGGCCTTATAGGCCTTGAAGTCGACCATGGTGCCCAGCACCTGGAGATAGGCGATCAGGGCGTCCAGTTCCGTCGGCGCGCCCGGATGGCCATCGAAGTCGCGGGCCTGTGCGCCGGGATAGCGCTTCTGCAGGCCTTCGACGCCGTCGGAGTCCGGATTGACCTGGGCCAGGATGTCGGCCTTGGCGGCGGCGATCATGTCGTCGTCGTAAGGCACGCCGATCATCTTGTTGGCGGTCAGGTGGTCTTCGATATCCTTGAACTTGAGCGGCGTCTTCGCCAGGAACGGATAGCCCGGCATGATCGATTCCGGCACCACGGAGCGCGGATCGTGCATGTGGGTGCGGTGCCATTCGTCGGAATACTTGCCGCCGACCCGCGCCAGGTCGGGGCCCGTGCGCTTGGAGCCCCACTGGAACGGGTGGTCGTACATGCTTTCCGCCGCCAGGGAGTAGTGGCCGTAGCGTTCCACTTCGTCACGGAACGGACGGACCATCTGGCTGTGGCAGTTGTAGCAGCCCTCGCGGACGTAGATATTCCGCCCGGCCAGTTCCAACGGGGAGTACGGGCGCACGCCCTTGACCTTCTCGATGGTGCTTTCCAGGTAGAACAGCGGCGAGATTTCCACCAAACCGCCGATGGAGACCACGATCAGGATGCCGATGAGCATCAGGATCGAGTTCTTTTCAAGTTTCCCATGATCGAACATAGCGTTCTCTCCTTACCGCGGCGGCGTTATTCGGCCGGAGCCGCAGAGGGGGCGGCCGGCGAGGTTTCGTAGGGGCGCTCGTCGCGGAGGCGACCCTTGGTGGTCTGATAGACGTTCCAGGCCATCACCAGGCCGCCGGCCACGTACAGCACGCCGCCAAGGGCGCGGATGACGTAGAACGGATGCATGGCTTCGACCGTCTCGGCAAAGGAGTATTCCAGGAAGCCGAGCGCGTCATAGGCACGCCACATCAGGCCCTGCATGATCCCGGACACCCACATCGAGGCGGCGTAGAGCACGATGCCCACGGTCGCCAACCAGAAGTGGACCGAAACCAGACGCAGGGAGTACAGCCGCTCGGAGCCGAACATGCGCGGCGCCAAGAAGTAGATCGCGCCGAACGACACCATGCCGACCCAGCCCAGCGCACCGGAGTGCACGTGGCCGACGGTCCAGTCGGTGTAGTGCGA
>DJHY01000141.1 GCA_002433335.1 Rhodospirillaceae bacterium UBA6608
CTGATCTATGACAGCCCGGAAGGCAAATCCGTCCGGCCGGTGCGTGTCCGCGCGGTTCATATGGGCGCCGACGTCGCCGTGATCGCAGGCCGCGCCACCCCACGGGCACCCGCCGTCGCCTTGGCCCGATCCCTGAACGGCGAGGTCGATGCCTTTCACGTCGGCTACCCCAAGGGACGTCGCGCCGCCCTTCATTCGACCTATATCGGGCGGTCGCGGATGATCGGCTTCGGGCGCTTCCGCAATGACGAGGAAGTCGCCGTCTGGGGCGTGGTCGAACGCTTTCCCAAAGACCTTCCCGGCTTCGCCGGGATCAGCGGAGGGCCCGTCTTTTCCAACGACGGGCGAGTGATCGGCATTTCCGTCGCCGGGTCGGACCGGCGCGGGCGGATCATGGCCAGCTTGCCGAAAAGCTTCTGGTATGTGTTGGAAATGACCAGCCACGCCCAACCGGGCAGCGGCGACATCGCCTTCACCCCCGATAACTTTCGGCAGGTCGGGGAAAAGCTGCTCGACGATTATCGGGTCGCCCGGGTGTATTGCCTGGTCCGGAAATCTTCCTGATCCCGGTCGGCTGCTGCTACATCGGCACCCCGGCGTTGGCATGGGCGCGGCTCCATTTGGCATCGTCGTCCGTACCGAAAACGGTTTCCTCGTCATAGGGGGCGATTTCCCAATCGCCGCGACGGAGCTCTTCTTCCAACTGGCCGCCGCGCCATCCGGCATAGCCCAATAGGATCAGATAGCGGCGCGGGCCCTTGCCCCGACCGATGTCCTTGACCGCGTCCAGGCTGGCCGTCACCGCGACCGCCCCTCGGATCATCGCCGTATTCTCGGTCTGGTAATCGTTGGTATGCAGGACGAACCCCGCCCCCCGGTCGACCGGGCCGCCGCGATGGATGCGGATATCGCCGGAGATATCGTCATCGTCGGCAGGCGGATGGCCCAGGCCGATCAGGAAATCCCGCACCGGGCCGCCGCCCAGGGGCTGATTGACGACCAGGCCGATCGCCCCCTCGCGGTCATGATCGGCCAGATAAATCACGACCCCGGCGAACCGGGGATCGGGCATGGATGGCCCAGCGACCAGCAACTGCCCCGAATAATAGGGACCGTTCTGCGGCCGGGAGGTCTCGTCGCTTCGCACCGGTGAGACCAGCGCCATCACGGCGATCAAAGCAAGAAGTCGGATCATGGGGTGGAGCATAGCAAAGCTCCTGACCACCGGTCACGAGCCCCGGGGTGTGAACCAATCGACAGCCTTCAGCCGGAACAGCTTGACCGGGCCCAGGCTGAGGGTTCGGTCCTGCACCGTCAGCGGCACGTCCAGCGTCTTCGGCCCGCCGGGCGGCCCGTTGGCCAACAAGCCCAGGACGACCTGCACCGTGCCGGCCGTGCCGTCGTCCATCAGGCCCTGTTTGCGCAAGGCCTCGATGGCGGCGTTGAAGCCAGTGATCCGGGCCGCGAATGCGCCCTCGGGCTGGCCTTCGGGATCGATCGCCAGCGTGCCTTCGCCGCTTAGGCTCAATTCACCTTGGGCCAGGCCCAGGTGGCGGACCTCAACCACGCCGCCCGCGTCGCGCCATTGCAAGGCCGGATCGGGCCAGGGACCGGGCGGGACCGGGCCGTTCAGGGACAGGTCCAGGGTCAGGCGATCGATGGTATCGCCCAGGGCCGTCGTCAGGTCCGGCGGCAGGGTTACCGTCTTGGCGTCCAACGACATCGGCAAACGGGGTCCAACGCTGGGTCCATTGGAGGTGGCTTCTTCCGGGGCGGCGATTTGCAGTAACAGGCCGCGCGCCAGGAACCGACGGCCATCGGCGACCAATTCGCCGTCGCTCAGGCCCAGCTCCAACCGGGGCAGGCGATTGGCCCCGCCCTCGCCCCAGCCTTCCAGATGGCGGGCGGTCAGGGTCGCAGCATGGGCCTGTCCGTCGCGCCCACGCCATTCGACATGATGCGCGCCCGGCGCCGACCAATGCAGCCGCCGCCAGTCCCAGGGCGTGCCGGACAGGCTCAGTTCCGGGCCGGCCCAGCTTCCGCCCGGCCAACGGGCGGCGGGTTGGTCCAGGCGGATGGCGATGCGAAAGGGAAAGCCGGTGGTCTCTGCGGATCCATGGGAAATCTCGACGCCATGGCTGCGTTGCGCCGCGATCCAGTCGGCCAACTGCCGTTCGGCCAGCCCGGCGACCACGAACCAGAACGCGACATAGCCCAGGACCACGGCCACCGGCAGGGCCAGGGCCGCATAACGTAGGCCCTTGGGGGCGGTGCGGAGTTTTTCCAGGATCGTATTGGGCGTCGGCATCATGGCCCGTTATAGGCCGGACCGAGGCCGATACGGAAGAATTTGCGCGCTCGCCAGCGACATCCTATCAATGGCGGCCATGGCAGGCACACGCGCACCGACCGAGACCGGCGATTTCTGGCTGTTCGCCTACGGCTCCCTGATGTGGGACGCCGATTTCGCCCATGCCGAAACCCGCCCGGCGCGGCTGTACGGTTATCACCGCGCGCTCTGCCTCTATTCCTTCGACTATCGCGGCACGCGGGACAAACCGGGCTTGGTCCTCGGCCTGGATCGGGGCGGATCGTGCCAGGGGCTGGCCTTTCGCGTCCGGGGACAGGACCGTGAGCCGGTCATGGCCCATCTGCACGCCCGCGAAACCTCCGAGGGCGAATACCACCTCAGGTGGCTTAAATTGTTTTTGAAGGACCGCCGGGAACCGGTGACGGGTGCGGCCTTCGTCGCCAACCACGCCAACGACTACTACGCGGGCAAACGCCCCGCCGACGAAGCCGCCCGCATGATCGCCCAGGGCCACGGGCGGCGCGGCCCCTGCGTCGACTACCTGCGCAACACCGTCGCCCACCTTAAGGAGATGGGCATTCGCGACCGGGCGTTGGAGCGTGTGCTGAGGAAACTCGTCTAGGCCGGGAGAGAGATCGAGCCGTCTTCCGCGATAGGGAACAGCGGATTCCAGGCCACTTCCCATAAATGTCCGTCCAGATCAGCGAAGTAACCGGAATAGCCGCCCCAGAACACGTCGGCGGCCGGTTTTACAAGCTGCCCACCCGCGGCGACAGCAGCCGCCAGCACGGAGTCCACCTCGGCCTTGTCACGCCCATTGTAGGCGAGCGTTATGCCAGCAAAATCGTTCGGCCCCGGATCGCTGACCCCCGCATCTTCCGCAAGGGCTGCCCGGCCATACAACCCGAGGACCATGCCGCCAGCTTGGAAGAACACGACATGTTCGCTGCTAGGCCCACCGGCAACGAAACCCAAAGTTTCGTAGAACGTTCTGCTCCGCGCGATATCGGCAACGCCGAGCGTAATCAGGCTTATGCGCGGCTCCATGCCGTCAGCCGCATTTGCTATAGCCGCAGGACGTGCAGGTGTCGCAGCCTTCCTGACGGATCAGGCTGGCCTGGGCGCATTTCGGGCATTGGCGGAACGGCGCGCCACCGGTCATCATGCCGCCCTCGGCCCCGCCGCCGATGGCGACAGCCTTGGGCATTTCCTTGACGTCGCTGTCCTGCTTGTCCTTGTTCGGATTGGGCAGGAAGCCCGACTGGATCATGTGCTGTTCGATCACCCCGCCGATGGCCGCCAGCAGCGACGGCACGTATTTGCCGTTCATCCACTGTCCGCCGCGCGGGTCGAACACGGCCTTCAATTCCTCGACCACGAACGACACGTCGCCGCCGCGCCGGAACACCGCCGAGATCATCCGGGTCAGGCCGACGGTCCAGGCATAGTGCTCGGTGTTCTTGGAGTTGATGAAGATTTCGAACGGGCGGATACGGCCCTGATCGTCCATCACGTCGTTGATGGTGATGTAGATCGCATGGTCGCTTTCCGGCCAGCGGACCTTGTACGTCCGGCCCGGCAGCTCGCCCGGCCGGTCGAGCGGCTGGAACATGCGCACGACGGAGCCGGAGTCCCCTTCATCCACGGGCAGAACCTTGCGGGTCGCCGGTTCCAGCGGCAGTTCCGGCTCGTCCGCCTTGGCTTCCTTCTGGCTGTCCTTGACCTCGAGCACCGCGCCGGTGACGTCGTTGGGGCGATAGGTCGTGCAGCCCTTGCAGCCCAGGTCGTAGGCCTGCATGTAGACGTCCTTGAAGTCCTCGAACGAGATGCTTTCCGGCACGTTGATGGTCTTGGAGATCGAGGAGTCGATGTATTTCTGCACCGCCGCCTGCATCACCAGATGATCGTTGGGGCTAAGGCTTTGGGCATCGACGAAGGCGTCGGTCAGGACCGCATCCTCGCCGTACATCCGCTTGTACAGGCGATAGGCGTAATCGGTGACTTCTTCCTCGCGCCGGGTGCCGTCGGGCATCAGGACGTGGCGGGTGTATTTGAACGAGAACACCGGCTCCAGCCCCGAGGACACATTATCGGCGAACAGCGAGATCGTGCCCGTGGGTGCGACCGAGGTCAGAAGCGCATTGCGGATGCCGTGTTCGGCGATCGCGTCTTTGACATCCTGATCCAGGGTCTGGACGTGCTCGCCGGCCAGATAGGCATCCTTGTCGAACAGCGGGAACGCACCCTTTTCACGGGCCAGATCGACCGAAGCCAGATAGGCCGAACGCTGGATCGCGCGCAGCCATTGTTCGGTCAGGCGCACGGCCTGCGAGCCGCCGTAGCGCGCACCGCACATGATCAGGGCGTCGGCCAGGCCGGTCACGCCCAGGCCGATGCGGCGCTTGGCCTGGGCCTCGTGGCGCTGCTGTTCCAGCGGGAAGTTCGAAACGTCGACCACATTGTCCATCATCCGCACGGCGGTGCGGACCAGCTTGTCCAGCGCCTCGGCGTCGATCCCGGCACCCCCTTGACCATCATTGGCTTGGAACGGGTTTTCGACCAGCCGCGCCAGGTTGATCGAACCCAACAGGCACGCGCCATAAGGCGGCAGGGGCTGTTCTCCGCAGGGATTGGTGGCGGAGATATCTTCGCAATAATGCAGATTGTTGCGGGCGTTGATGCGGTCGATGAAGATCACCCCCGGCTCGGCATAGGCGAAGGTGCCGCGCATGATCTTGTCCCACAGTTCCCGCGCCGGAAGGGTCCGATAGACCGTGCCGCCGAAGGTCAGTTCCCAGCCCGCGTCTTCCTTGACCGCGCGCATGAAGTCGTCGGTCACCAGCACCGACAGGTTGAACATGCGCAGGCGGCCCGGCTCGCGCTTGGCCTCGATAAAGGCCTCGATATCCGGATGGTCGCAGC
>DJHY01000193.1 GCA_002433335.1 Rhodospirillaceae bacterium UBA6608
AGACAACATCTACACCATGAAGCTGGCGCGCCGTGGTCAGCATGTGCCCAAGGAGCGGCATTCGCATATGTTCGCGATCCGCAAGGTCGATGACCTGATGCTGCCTGTGGTCGGGCGGTTGAAGCTGAGCGACCTGGGGGCGGGCATTATCCGGACCTCTGGCACGGGCACCTGGGTGGTCGGCGACCGCTATGCCGTGGTCGAGGACGACAAGGGGCGCCTACTCGGCGTGGTGCCGGTCGACGGCGCCGGTGCGCCGGTCGCGGGCGCGCCGCTGATCGACAGCTATACGGTGATCCGCAAGGGCGATTTCGTGCAGGGCCTGATGAAGCGCATGGCCCGGCGCAAGGCGACGGTGGTGTTGGTTCTGAACGAACGCGGCGTGCCGCGCCCGGATAAGATCGCGGGCGTGATCAACCGCAAGGGCCTGGCCGACGCGATCATCAACGAATACGCCGAATAACAATTTCACGCTGCCCCTACCGGGACGATAGGCGTCGTCCTATATTTCTCTCATGAACGACGCAGCTCCCATCGTTGACGAGACCTTCGTCGATGCGGTGCCGGGACGTTATTGGCATGCCCTCGACGACGGTCGGATTCAATGCGACCTCTGCCCACGCTTCTGCAAGATGCGGCCGGGACAGCGGGGGCTTTGCTTCGTCCGCGCGTCGGACGGGGAACAGGTGGTGCTCACGACCTATGGCCGGTCGTCGGGGTTCTGCATCGATCCGATCGAAAAGAAGCCGCTGAACCATTTTTATCCCGGCACGCCGATCCTCAGCTTCGGCACCGCCGGATGCAACCTGACCTGTAAGTTCTGCCAGAATTACGACATTTCCAAATCGCGTGAATTCGACAAGTTGCAAAGCGTCGCCACGCCGGAGATGATTGCCGAGGCGGCACTCCAAAACGGCTGCAAATCCGTTGCCTATACCTACAACGACCCCGTGATCTTTCTGGAATACGCGGTCGATACCGCCAAGGAATGCCGTAAGCGGGGGATCAAGAACGTGGCCGTCACGGCGGGCTATATCACGCCCGAGGCCCGGCCCGAGTTCTTCCAATACATGGACGCCGCCAATGTGGACCTGAAGGCGTTCACGCCGGAGTTCTATCGCGAGCTTTGCTCGGCCGACCTGGATGCGGTGCTGGATACCCTCAAGTATATCAGGCACGAAACCGATTGCTGGCTGGAGATCACGGACCTGGTCATTCCAGGCAAGAACGACAGCGCCGAAGAGATCGACCGCATGACCCGTTGGGTCGTCGACAACCTGGGTCCGGACGTACCGATCCATTTCACGGCGTTCCACCCCGATTGGAAGATGATGGACGTACCGCCGACCCCGCCGGAAACCCTGGTGCGGGCGCGCGAGATCGCCCTGCGAAACGGCATCCATTACGCCTATATCGGCAACGTCCACGACAAGGTTCACCAAAGCACCTATTGCCACAACTGCGGCGAGGTTCTGATCGGTCGGGATTGGTACGAGCTGTCGGATTTCAACATCACCTGCGAAGGCAATTATTCCGGCAACTGCAAGGCCTGCGGGACGGAAATCCCCGGTCGGTTCGACGGCCCTGCGGGCGATTGGGGACGGAAACGGGTGCCGCTACGGATTCAGCGGCCCTAGGCGTAAGGACCGGTCGCCGCAACCTGCACGGGCGGGCTTGCGATCTTGTGCTGATTGTATACAATCCCCGGCTTATAAACTCATAATATCTGGAGAGGACGCCAATCATGGCCCCCGACGCATCCGCCGCCCTGGACTCGCACAGCGACGATTCCAACCGCCCCGATCACATCAGCCCCGAAGAATGGGAAGTCCGCGTCAATCTGGCCGCGGCCTATCGTCTGGTCGACCTGTTCGGCTGGTCCGACCTGTTGGGAACGCACCTGTCCGCCCGCGTCCCGGGCCCGGACGAGCACTTCCTGATCAACCCATTCGGTGTGCTGTTCGAAGAGATGACTGCCTCGGCGCTGATCAAGGTCGACGAGCACGGCACCTGCCTGACCGATTCCGCCTATAGCATCAACCCGGCGGCGTTCGTTATTCACTCGGCCGTTCACTTGGCCGTGCCGGAGCTGACCTGCGTCATGCACACCCACACCCGCGACGGTGTCGGCGTGGCGTGCCAGGCGGATGGCATCCTTCCGATTTCGCAGCAGGCCCTGTCGGTCTATGCCCACACGGCCTATCACGATTACGAAGGTCTGGCCTTCAACCTGGAAGAGCGGGAACGCCTGGTCAACGACCTGGGCGACAACCGGGTCATGGTCCTGCGCAATCACGGCCTGCTGACCGTCGGCCGCAGCATCGGCGAAGCCTTCATGTGGCTGTACCGGGCCGAGCGCGCCTGCCGTTATCAGCTGTCGTTCCAGCAGTCGGGCGCCAAGCTGACGCCGATCCCGCAGGACGTCATCGACCGCACGGTCGAGCAGGGCAAGATCGCGAACTCGCCGAACGGCCACCGTCCGATCGGTCAAAAGGAATGGCCGGCTCTGCTGCGCAAGCTGGATCGCGCCAATCCGGGCTACGATGCCTGAGTTGGGCCTAACCTGGGCCTAACCTGGGTCTAGCCCGGGCTGTCCTGGGGTTTCCTTGGCAGAATCCCCTTCACCCGAAGGGGCGGCGCACCCTATATAATGGGACCACGGTAATTCAGCGCGGGCGGCGACGCCCGCGCATCCCATGCCGGGCCCCATATAGGGTTCCGATCTTGGGCCGGGTCCGCACGCCATCGCCGGGGTGCGCCGGCCCCTGGCTGCCGGTCTCGGCGGTCGTCAGGAATATTCCACGGACAGTCCCAAGGACAGATAAATGAAACTCACTTTCGCCAATCCCTCGCTTCCCGCTCAGGGCATCGTTGCCGTTACCGCCTTTGACGGCGGTAAGCTGTCGAAAAGCGCCGCGGCGCTGGACGCCAAGCTCGGCGGCGCCATCACCCGCGCCGCCAAGGCCGCCAAGTTCACCGGCAAGGCCGGGCAGAGCCTGGACCTGTTCGCGCCGGACGCCAAATACACCCGCGTACTGGTGGTCGGCCTGGGCAAGGCGGAAGAGCTGAAGGATCTGAGCCTGCAGGAAGCGGGCGGGCGTATTTACGCCGCGCTGTCGGGGCAGGGGGCATCCGCCGCCGTCGTCGTCGACGCCGCCGAAGGGGCCGCGATGACCGCCGCCGACATGGGCGCCAATCTGGCCTATGGCGCGCTGTTGCGCTCCTACCGGTTCGACAAGTACCTGACCAAGGAGCCGAAGGATAAGAAGCCGGTGCTTAAGAACCTCAAGGTTCTGTGCCCGCTCTCGGCCAAGGCCAAGACGACCTTCGCCGAGTTGGAAAAGATCGCCGACGGCGTGTTCTTCACCCGCGATCTGGTGTCGGAGCCGGCGAACGTTCTGTATCCGGCGACCCTGGCCAAGGAAGCCCAGACCCTGAAAAAGCTGGGTGTGAAAGTCACGGTCCTGGGCGAAAAGGAAATGAAGAAGCTGGGCATGGGCGCGCTGTTGGGCGTCGGTCAGGGCTCGGTTCGCGAAAGCCAGTTGGTCGTCATGGAATGGACCGGCGTGGCTAAATCCAAAAGCGCCAAGGCGCAGCAGCCCGTCGCTTTCGTCGGCAAGGGCGTGACCTTCGACACCGGCGGCATCTCGATCAAGCCCGCCGCCGGGATGGAAGACATGAAATGGGACATGGGCGGCGCCGGTGTGGTCGTCGGCCTGATGAAGGCCCTGGCCGGTCGGAAGGCCAAGGTCAACGCCATCGGCGTGGTCGGCCTTGTCGAAAACATGCCCGACGGCAACGCGCAGCGTCCGGGCGACATCGTGACCTCGATGTCCGGCCAGACCATCGAAGTTCTGAACACCGATGCCGAAGGGCGCCTCGTCCTGGCCGATGCGCTTTGGTACACGCAGACCAAATACAAGCCGAAGTTCGTGGTCGATCTGGCGACCCTGACCGGCGCGATCATCGTCGCCCTGGGTAACGAGCGCGCGGGCATGTACGCCAACGACGACTCCCTGGCCGAACAGATTTCCCAGGCCGGGGACGCGGTCGACGAGCTGGTTTGGCGCATGCCGCTGGGCAAGGCCTATGACGAGCTGATCAATTCCGACGCCGCCGACATGCAGAACATCGGCGGTCGCTGGGGCGGCTCGATCACCGCTGCGCAGTTCCTGCAGCGCTTCATTCAGGAAGGCACCCCCTGGGTTCATCTGGACATCGCGGGTGTGGCTTGGTCGAAGAAGACCAAGCCCGTGACGCCGAAGGGCGGCACCGGTTACGGCGTGCGTCTGCTCGACCGCGTCGTCGCCGAACACTACGAAGCGAAATAAGCGGTCCGGCAGTGGGGCAGGGGCATCGACAGGGAACGGAACGGTGACGGAAATTTCGTTCTATCACCTGGAACGTTCGCCGCTCGAACAGGCCCTGCCCAAGCTGCTGGAGAAAACACTTTCCATTGGAAAACGCGCCCTGGTCCTCGCCTCGACCGAGGACCGGGTCGAAAACCTGGCCCAGGTGTTGTGGACATACGATCCCGACGCCTGGCTGCCGCATGGCACGGCCAAGGACGGCAGCCCGGAAGACCAGCCCGTATGGCTGTCGACCGAGGACGAAACGCCGAACAAGGCGACCTTCCTATTCCTGACCGACGGCGCCACCTCGCAATGGGTGGATTCCTACGAACGCTGTTTCGAGCTGTTCGACGGCCGCGACCCGGCCGCCGTGCAGGCCGCGCGCGACCGTTGGAAGGCCTACAAGGCCGCCGGTCACGACCTCAGCTATTTGCAGCAAACGCCGCAAGGCGGCTGGGAGAAAAAAGCCTAACGCCGCCCAGTCAAAAAAGAAGGCGGTGCAACGACACCAAAGACGGAGGAAACACATGAGCAACCCGCGCTGGGTCAATCGGCCCGAGGGATCGAACTGGGGGGACTTCGGCCCCGACGACGAAAAGGGCCGGATGAATTTGCTAACGCCCGAGGTGGTGCTCAAGGGCGTCGCCGAGGTCAAGGAAGGGCTGTCGTTTTGCCTGTCCATGCCGCTGGACATGCCGGGCGGCAATTCCGTCAATCCGAAGCGTCATCCCCCGGTGCTGCATCCGACCAAGCAGGACGGGGCCGCTTATTACAACTTCGTCTGGGACAAGCATTCGCGCCCGGGATCGACCGACGTCAGCGCCGACGACCTGGTCGTCCTGCACACCCAATATTCGACGCAATGGGACAGCTTGGCCCACTTCGGTCAGTTGTTCGACGCCGACGGCGACGGCGTGGCCGAGCCTTGTTACTACAACGGCTGGCGGGCCGGGATCGACGTGCCGGACCCGCATGCGAATGGCGGTGACGGCGAGCCGGTGGTCAAGACGCCCCGCCTGGGTATCGAGAAGATGGCCGAAAGCTGCGTCCAGGGGCGCGGCGTGTTGATCGACCTGCACAGCCATTTCGGAAACGAGCGGGTTAACGTCAACTACGCCATGCTGCGCGAGGTGATGGACAAGGACGGCGTCGAGGTCGAGCAAGGGGACATGGTCCTGATCCACACCGGATGGGACGACATGATCCTGTCGATGAACGGCGACCCCGATGCCAAGAAGCTTCATTCGTCCTGCGCCGTGCTCGACGGTTGGGACGACGCGATGATCCAATGGATCACCGATTCCGGCATGACGATCCTGGTCTCCGACAACATGGCGGTGGAAAACACCGACTACCCCGGCCATCCGGACGACGACAATTGCCGCCTGCCGATTCATCGCCATTGCCTGTTCAAGATCGGCGTGCACCTGGGTGAAATCTGGTACCTGTCCGAGCTGAAAAAAGCTCTGAAGGAACGGGGGCGGTCGCGTTTCCTTCTGACCGCGCCGCCGCTGCGCCTGCCGGGCAGTGTCGGGTCGCCCGCCACGCCCATCGCGACGATCTAACGGGGGCACGGCGGATGCCCGGCGATACCCCGAAATCCGGCCCGACCCGGCTGGACGCAAACAAGGTCGACATGTCGCAGTTCGGTCTGCACCGAAAGGACTATCAGCGGAACGCCAAAGGCCCGCTGTCCGGCGTGCGGGTGGTCGACATGTCGCGGCTGGTCTGCGGCAATTTGCTGACCTTCAACCTGGGCGACATGGGCGCCGAGGTGATCAAGATCGAACCGGCGGGCAAGGGCGATCCCTTGCGCTCTTGGGGCGACGGCGGGATCGAGGCGCAATGGAAGGTCTATGCCCGTAACAAGAAGAGCATGGCCCTGAACCTGCGCGATCCGCGCGCGATCGAAATCGTCAAGAAGCTGGCCGAGGGCGCGCAGATCCTGGTCGAGGGCTTTCGCCCTGGCAGGCTCGAGGAAATGGGCCTGGGGCCGGAAACGCTTTGGGCGATCAATCCCAAGCTGGTGATCGTGCGTATCTCCGGTTACGGCCAAACAGGCCCGTATAAGGAACGTCCAGGGTTCGGTTCGGTCGTCGAGAGCTTGTCGGGCTTTGCCTCGCGTAACGGTTTCGGCGACCGCGAGCCGGTGTTGCCGCCGATGGCTTTGGCCGACTCCGTCGCAGGGCTACAGGGGGCCTTCGCCACGGTGGTCGCCCTGCGCGAAGCCGAACGCGACGGCGGGCAGGGGCAGGTTGTCGACCTCGCCCTGTTGGAGCCGCTTTACGCGATCATGGGGCCGGAGGCGCTTGTCTATCAGCTGACCGGCAAGAGCCGCCCGCGCACGGGATCGTCTTCGACCACGGCCTCGCCGCGCAATGTCTACGAGACCAAGGACGGCAAGTTCATCGGCATGTCGGCCTCGATTCAGACCATGGCCGAGCGGGTGTTCCGCATGATCGGGCGCGAAGACCTGCTCAGTCAGGAAGGCTTCCGCACCAACATGGAGCGCGTCTACAACCGCGAGGAAGTGGACCGCCTCGTCGGCGGCTGGATCAAGGAACATACCCTGGCCGAGGTCACGCGGATGTTCGAGGAACAAAGCATCACCGCCTCGCCGATTTATGAGCAGGGGGACATCCTGCGCGACGAGCATTTCCGCGAACGCGAGGTGATCGTCGAACTGCCGGATGCCGAACTGGGCACCGTCGCCATGCAGAACGTCAGCCCGCGCCTGTCGAAAACGCCGGGCACGATCCGCACGCCGGCACCGGCGCGGGGCGAGCATTCCGCCGCATTGCTTGAAGACCTGGGGTTCGCCCCAGACGATATCGAAGACCTGAAAAAAGAAGGAGTGGTCGAAGGATGACCGACAAGAACATTACCGGGGTGGAAACGCCGATCGTTTGGCGTTCGCTGCTGTACGTACCGGGAAATAATGAAAAGTTCATCGCCAAGGCCCATACCCGCGGCGCCGACGGCATCATCCTGGACCTGGAAGACAGCGTTCCGGAACATGAACGGCAACGCGCCCGCGACATGCTACCCGAGGCGGTCAAGACGGTGACGCAGTCCGGGGCCGACGCCACGGTGCGCATCAACCGTCCGCTGCGCCATATGGTCAAGGACGTGGAAGCGGCTGTGAAGGCCGGGGCCCGGGCCCTGTTCGTGACCAAAGTCGATGGCGCCGGGCACCTTAAGCTGGTGTCGGAGCTGGTCGAGGAATGCGAGCGCGAGGCGGGCCGTCCCCACGGCTCGGTCAAGCTGGTCGCCATGGTCGAGACGGCGGATGCCTATTTCCGCGCTCATGCCATCGGCCGGGCGTCGTCGCGCGTCATCGGGATGAGCCTGGGTGGCGAGGACTTCGCCATGGAAATGGGCATGGTGCCGGAAATGGAAACCCTGCTGGTTCCGAAACAGACGGTGATGATCGCGGCCAAGGCTGCGGGCGTCATGGCCATGGGCTTCATCGGCACGGTTGCCGATTACCGCGACACCGAAGGCTTCCGCGCCAACGTGCGCAAGTCGGTCAAGTTCGGTTTCGACTGCGCCAGCGTCATTCATCCCTCGGGCATTCCGATCTTGAACGAGGAATTCACCCCGTCCGAAGACGCGGTCGCCGCCGCCCGCCGCATGATCGAAGCCTATGACGCCGCCCGTCTGGCCGGGAAGGGCGCGATCACCGTCGACGACAAGATGATCGACGTGCCGGTCGTGATCCGTGCTGAACGCTTGGTTGCCCGCTATGAGGCGATCAAAGCCAAGGACGCGCAAAAGTAGTCTGCGGACGCTCACCGAGAACGAAAGATGTGATAGGGTCCCATGCGGAGAAGGGGAGAGGCATGGGACCTATCTACAAGTTTTTCGGGGCGCTGCTGCTGGTGGCGTCTTTGTCCGGCTGCAAGACCGCAGCGGTCTACTTCGGCAACGAGCTGAACGAACAGCATCCGTTCGACGCCAATTCAGATAAAGCCGTCGTGGTCATGGGGCTGGTTCTTGACCACGAATCCGATCATGTCGGCATGTTGATGATGACGGAGAACTGGCGGGTGATCTGGCGTCGGATCGAAGACGGCGGCCCCGCCAAGACCGGTGCGATCGTCGCGGTCCGGCGGCATTGCGCCCTATTGGCCACGACGAAGCGTGTGCCGTGCGAGCCGGATCATCAGAAAGTCATGCGCAATGCATATGTCGTCCCGCCGGGGGAATACATGCTGTCCAGCGTGACCCGCAGTCAGGTCACCACGCAGTTCCTGGGGCGGGGCGATTCCCTGTTCAGTAAATCCGACGTCGAAAAGAAGAAGGCCAAGAACAAGGTTCCCTGGTTCTCGGTCAAGGCCGGAGAGGTCGCCTACGTCGGTGACTTCGTCTTTGACATCCGGAGCGACAAGGCGCGTTTGGTCGACATTCGTTATGACGGTGCCGCCGCGCGCGAGACGATGAAGTTGCTGCCGGAAGTTTCAGGGCAATTGGCCGTCCGCGAGCTTTCGGGTGGCACCGACTACACCAAGCTTTCAGCGCCGCGCACGCCTCTCGATCCCTCGCTGACGCCGTTCGAGGTCGTGGGCGAAAGTTCGAAAAGTCGGAAGGTCGCCGAATTGCTGGCGCTCAAGAACCTCGTTCTCGAAGTCCGGGCGCGGCAGCACCGGATGTTCCGGCTTCTGGACGTCAAGACGCGGAAACGGACCACGACCCGTTACGGTACTGTCTTGTCTGAAGCCTGGGTCGTGACGATGGAAGCCGTCAGCGCCACGGAAGAAGAGGCCGAGCGCCTGGGCGGCAAGTGGCGCAAGGTCGCGGAAAAGGGCTAATGGCGATGGAAACGGGACGGCGGCGTCAGAGCATGCCCGCCGTCGCCGCCATCACTTGGTGCGAGCCGCGCCAGATCATTTCCAGGGCGACATAGGCGACCACGGCCAAGCCGGCGTAGGCCAACCATTTGTGGCGCTCCAGCAGCGAGGCGACCCAGTTGGCGGCGAAGGCCATCAATAGGATCGACAGTACCAGCCCGAACACCAACATCCCCGGCGCGTCGTGCGCCGCCCCGGCCACGGCCAGGACGTTGTCCAACGACATCGTCACGTCGGCGACGATGATCGCGGTCACGGCGGCGCGCAGGGTTTTGCCTTCGCCTTGCGTTTCCGCATCGGGGTCGGGGGCTTCAAGGTTACCGGCGCGAATTTCCCGCCACATCTGGAATGCGACCCAAAGCAACAGCAGACCGCCGGCCAGGGTCAGGCCGATGATCGACAGCAATTGATAAGTGACCGAGGCGAAGGCGATCCGCAGGACCGTCGCCGCGATGATGCCGATGGCAATGGCCTTGCGCCGGAGGGCAAGCGGCAGTCCCGCCGCCGCCATGCCGATGACGATGGCGTTGTCGCCGGACATCACCAGATCGATGAAGACGATCGAGGCGAAGGCTTTGAAATTGAAATTCAGAAGGGGGTCGAGAAATTCCACGGGCGGGGCCTTAACGATTGTCTTCGATGATCATGTCCGAGGCTTTCTCGCCGATCATGATCGCGGGTGCGTTGGTGTTGCCCGACGTGATCGTCGGCATGATCGAGGCATCGGCGACACGCAGGCCTTTGATGCCGATGACCCGAAGCCGGTCGTCGACGACGGCGTTCGGATCGCGGCCCATCTTACAGGTCCCGACCGGGTGATAAATGGTCTGGGCGATGCGTTGGGCACCTTCCAGCAATTCGTCGTCGGTTTGCGCCGATGCGCCGGGGCGGACTTCCTCTGCCACATAGGGGCCAAGGGCCTTGGTCTCGACCAGGCGGCGCGTCAGTTTTAGCGAATCGATAGCCGTGCGGCGATCTAGTTCCGTGCTGAGATAGTTCGGGATGATTGTCGGATGGGCCATCGGATCGGGCGAGTTCAGGCGAATCTCGCCCCGGCTTTCCGGGCGCAGCTGACAGACCGACAGAGTGAAGGCCGAGAACCGGTGTGTGCCTTCGCCCGGGCTGTCGGCGCTCCACGGTTGGACATGATACTGGATGTCCGGCGTTTCCAATTCGGGCCGTGTGCGGGCGAATATCGCGACCTGACTGGCCCCCATGGTCAGCGGACCGGAACGCTTCAGGATGAATTCCATGCCCATCAGCGCCTTGCGGATCGGGTTGCGAACCTGATCGTTCAGGGTGATGGGGCGGTGGGTGCGGTAGATGGTTCGAAGCTGTAAATGGTCCTGCAGGTTGCCGCCAACGCCGGGCATGTCCTGAACGACCGGCAGGCCCAGTCGGCGTAGGTGGTCGGCGGGACCCATGCCCGACAGCATGAGAATTTGCGGCGAGCCGATGGCCCCCGCCGACAGCACCACTTCCCCCCTACAAGCGACGGCGCGCGGGGCGCCGTTTTCATCGAATTCGATTCCGGCGCAACGGCCGTTATCGATCACCAGGCGGCGAACCTGCGCGTGGGTGCGAATGTCCAGGTTCTTGCGATTCTTGATCGGGTTCAGGTAGCCGACCGCCGTCGAGCAGCGCAGCCCCCGGCGGGTCGTGAGCTGGAAATACCCGGCCCCTTCCTGATCGTCGCGGTTGAAATCATCGCGCGGCGGGATGCCCAGTTCTTCAGCGGCCTCGATGACGGCGTCGCAGATTTCGCGGCGGACCCGCATGTCGGACACGGATAAGGGGCCGTCCTTGCCATGGAAATCGTCAGCGCCGCGTTCCTGATTCTCGGCCCGTTTGAAATAGGGCAGGACATCTTCGAACGACCAGCCGACGTTGCCCAACTGCCGCCAATGGTCGAAGTCCTGCGGCTGTCCGCGGACATACAACAGACCGTTGATCGAGGACGATCCGCCCAGAACCTTGCCGCGCGGCCAGTTCAGGCTGCGCCCGCCGAGGCCCGGGTCCGGCTGGGTCTTGAAGCACCAATCCGTGGCCGGATTGTTGATCGTCTTGAAGTATCCGACCGGGATGTGAATCCAGGGGTTGGTGTCGCGTCCGCCCGCTTCCAGCAGAAGGACACGTTTGCTCGGGTCGGCGCTCAGGCGATTTGCCAGCACGCAACCGGCGGAACCGGCACCGATCACGATGTAGTCGTAAACGGGGGCGTCGGAAGGCAGGCCGGCGGGGGAAGGGGATTCTGCGTTCATGGTCGGGTCGTCATTGATCCTAAGTCATTGAAATCCAGTATGGAACAACAACTGTTCCGGTTCTGGCGCGCCGCGAGAACTCGGTGTGCGCGAAATCATCGTTGCAGAAATGAGTCATGTTTGCAATAATGATACGTAGAAGTCCCAATAATGATAATTTTAGACTTCGAAAATTTGGTCCTGTTGGCAATGGTGCGTGGTGGGACCCCATGTTTGGGAGTGGAAGCATGAATAAATTCAAATCTCTGGTGGCTGCATGCGCCATGGTGGCGTTTGCGGCAGGGGCGGCGTTTACGCCCTCGGTGGCTGAGGCCAAGAAAGTCAAAATCCGTGTGCAGTCGGTGATTCCGGCCAAGGCCGACGAAGTCACCATGCTCAAGGATTACGCGGCCAACGTCGCGGCCCTGACCAACGGGGAAGTCGAAATCGAAGTCCTGCCCGCCGGCGCCGTCGTCGGTGTGAAGGAAACCCTGGAAGCGGTTGACAAAGGCCTGATCGAAGGTGGTTTCGCCTGGACCCACTATTGGTCCGGTTATCACCCGGCCGCCATGCTGTTCGGTTCGCCCGTCGCGGGCGCCGGTGTCGGCATGGACAACATCGCCTGGGTCAGCTGGTACCAATACGGCGGTGGCCGCGCGCTCTATGAAGAGCTGTGGAAAGAGATGGGTATGAACATCAAGGGCTTCATCCTGCAGCCCGTCGGCCCGGAAGCCCTGGGCTGGTTCAAAGAGCCGATCAATTCCATGGCCGACTTCCGCAAGTATCGTTTCCGGACGCCTCCGGGCATCCCCGGCCAGACCTATAAGGACATCGGCGTCGCCTCGGTGGCTATGGGTGGCGGCGATATCCTGCCGGCCCTGGAAAAGGGCGTGATCGACGCCGCGGAATGGTGCTGCCCCAAGCCGGACATGGTGTTCGGTTTCCAGAAGGTGCTGAAGCACTATTACTTGCAGGGCCTGCACCAGGTCGTCGTTAACGCCGACATGTATCTGAACGGCGACGTCTGGAAGAGCCTGACCCCGCATCAGCAGAAGGCCATGGAACTGGCCGCCGACGCCTCGCTGTCCCGCGCCATGAGCTGGCGCATTTACGAGAACGGCAAGGCGCTGAAAGAGCTGACCGAAAAGCACGGCGTCATCCTGCATGACACGCCCGCCGACTACTTCAAGGAGTACATGGACGCGGCCCGTAAGAGCCTCGAGAAGAATGCCGCCGAAAACGCGTTCTTCAAAAAGGTCTGGGATTCCCAGAAGGCCTTCGCCGATATCGCGGTGCCGTTCTGGGCCGGGGCGCAGATGTCCAATGCCAACCTTGGTCAGGCTTACGCCAAGAGCAAGCAGAAGTAAGGCTTCGCCTTTCTGTCTGACGACCGACAGGTGCCGGATGCGGGCGGAAGTTCGTCCGCATCCCACCCTGCCGGAACTGTTTCGAGGACCTGCGTTTGGGTCCGATCCCGCAATCCGACTCCGCCCCGCCGTTCTCTGATTATTTCGGAGAGGGATCGGGAGAGTCACGAACGGACAAAGAAATTTCGATGGCCGATCATGATCCAATTCCCGGTGAACTGGATATCACCGATGAGCTGATCGCCGAGCGCCGAGGGGATCCTTCGGGCAAGATGCCTGACGACATGCCCCGCTGGATGGCGCGGACGATTACCATTATCGACCGGTTCAGCGTTTTTATCGGCAACTTGGTTTGCTGGCTGACCGTGCCGCTGTTTATCGCCATGGTTTACGAAGTGGTGGCGCGTTACCTGTTCGTAGCGCCGACCATGTGGGCCTATGACGTGTCGCGTATGTTGTACGGCGCGCTGTTCATGTTGGGGGCCGGCTACGCGCTTTCAAAAGGCGTCCATATTCGGGCCGATTTTCTGTACCGCCTGTGGCCGGATAAGGCCCAGGGGCGCATTGATCTTCTTCTTTACTTGTTACTGTATTTCCCGGGAATGCTGGTGTTCCTCTACATGGCCACGGATTTCGCCGCGCTGGCCTGGATCCGCGGTGAAAAGGGCATGGATACCGCCTGGATGCCGCATATGGGGCCGATCAAGACGGCGCTGCCCGTGGGCATCCTGTTCCTGATTATCCAAGGCGTTTCCGAAACGCTCAAAAGCTATTACGCCGCGACTAAGGGACGGTGGCCCTGAGGGGGAGGGACGATAAACAATGGAAAACGAAATTCTGGGGCTCATCCTCATCGGGGTTATGCTGTTCGCGATCTTCGTCGGCTTCCCCATTTCATTCACACTGATCTTCCTTGGCTTCGTATTCGGTTACATCGGCTTCGGTAAGGTCGTGTTCTATCTGATGACGTTCCAATTCTCGAACGTCATGCTCGAACAAACACTCGCCGCCGTCCCTCTGTTCATATTCATGGGGATATTAATGGAGCAGGCGGGCCTGATGGAGCGCCTGTTCGCGGCGGTGCAGTTGATGCTGTCGCGGGTCCGGGGATCGCTCTACATCGCGGTTCTGTTCGTCTCGACCATCTTCGCCGCCGCGACCGGCATCGTCGGTGCCTCGGTGACGATCCTCGGCATCATGGCCGCCAAGACCATGAACAAGTCGGGTTACGACGTGCGTTTGGCGTCGGGCACGATTACCGCCGGGGGCACGCTCGGCATCCTGATCCCGCCGTCGATCATGTTGGTCGTGATGGGGCCGGTGTTGGAAGTGCCGGTCACGGACCTGTTCGCCGCGGCAATCATTCCCGGGATCATGATGGCCTTCCTGTACGCGGTCTACGCGATCGGGCGGTGCATGATCAATCCATCGCTCGGCCCGGCCTTGCCGGTCGAGGATCGGGCGGAAAACATGGGCGTGATCGTCAAGGAATTCGTCCTGGGTCTCGTCCCGCCGGCCTTGTTGGTGTTCTCGGCTCTGGGTTCGATCATGTTCGGGTTGGCGACGCCGACCGAAGGGGCGGGCTGCGGTGCGGCCGGCGCCTTGCTGTTGACCCTGGCCTATCGCCGCATGACCTATAAGAAGTTCAAGGAAGCCCTGGTCAAGACCTTGGAAATCTCGGCCTTGATCCTGATCCTGGTCGCGGCCTCGAACTTCTTCGGTGCGGTGTTCTCGCGTTTGGGAACCCCGACCATGTTGACCGAGCTGCTGCTCGGCCTCGACATGCCGCCGATGGTTCTGCTGATCATGATCATGGGGCTGATCTTCCTGTTGGGCTGGCCGCTGGAATGGGTGCCGATCGTTCTGATCATCGTGCCGATCCTGCTGCCGTTGGTCGAGCAGTTAGGCTTCAACCTCGTGTGGTTCGGCATTCTGGTTGCGGTCAATCTGCAAACAGCATGGCTATCACCACCCGTGGCCCTATCGGCATACTTCCTGAAAGGGGTCGTGCCGGAATGGGATCTGAAGGACATCTATATCGGCATGATGCAGTTCATGGTCATTCAGCTGATCGGTTTGGTCTTGATCATGATCTTTCCTGAAATTGCTCTATGGTTGCCGGGCCAAATCTATGGCAAGTAGCCGCCAAAGAATTCTGGCAACGACATAGAGTTCGCAGGGAACATCGGTACGCATGACGAATAATGGAGACGAAAAAGGCTCGCGGTCGATCCGTGCGCTGGAGGTTGTCGAGGCGCTGGTCAACGAAGGCCGGCCCCTCGGCGCCGCCAAGATCACGGAACTGACGGGCCTGCCCAAGGCAACCGTGCATCGCTTGTGCGCGTTGCTGAGTGATACCGGCTTCATTGCCCCGGCGGCGTCGGGTGACGGTCTGACCGTCGGCCCGCGCCTTCGGGAACTGGCGATGGCGACGGTCGCCGTCGATCTGGAACACGCCCAGCGTCATCGTATCCTCACCGACCTCTCGTCCGAGGTCGGTGAGACCTGCAACTTCAACATCCCCATGGGTGGGGAGATGCGATACATCGATCGCGTCGAAACCAAATGGCCGCTGCGCACGCAGTTGCCTATCGGTTCGCGCGTGCCGCTGCATTGCACGGCCAGCGGCAAGCTCTACCTGGCCATGCTGCCCGCCGCCCGCCGTCGGCAGATCATTCAGTCGATCGAACTGGTGCCGCATACCCAAGGCACGATCACCGACCCGGAAGCCTTGCTTGCCAATCTGGAAGTCATCCGCAAGGAAAAGGTCGGCACGGACAATCAGGAATTCATCGAAGGCATGGTCGCGGTCGCGGTGCCGGTGACGGACGCCAAAGGGCGCTTGGCCGGAACCTTGGCCTGTCACGGACCGAGCCTTCGTATGCCCATGGAACGGGCGCAAACATTCGTTCCGGCCCTGCGCCGGGCCGCGGCCAAGCTGTCCCAGATCGGGGATGACGAAGCGGCTGCGGACTAAGTTCAACCCTTCGGGAACTATTGGAAAGGCAGGTCTTCAATGGCACGGATCGGTTTTGTCGGATTGGGTCAGATGGGCGGCGGCATGAGCCGCAACCTGATGAAGCACGGCCATAGCCTGCGGGTGTTCGATCTGTCGGCGGATCAAGTCTCGGCGCTGGTCGCCGACGGGGCCGAGGCGGCGACGAGCGCGAGCGACGCCGCGCGTGATGCCGACGTGGTTTTCACCATGCTGCCGATCGGCGCCAATGTCGAAGCCGCCGTATTCGGCGATGGCGGAATTGCTGAAGCGATTTCACCCGATGCCGTCTATGTCGACATGAGCACCATTCTGCCCGACGAAACCCGCGCCATCGGCGCACGGCTGGCGGCGCAGGGCATCGCCATGGTCGATGCGCCGGTTGGCCGGACCTCCGCCCATGCTGCCGCCGGGACTTCGACATTCATGGTCGGCGGGGCCGAGAAAGACGTCGACCGCGTACGTCCCTATCTGGAATGCATGGGCGAGAGCATCACCTATTGCGGGCCGCTGGGCGCGGGGGCGACGGTGAAGCTGATCAACAACTATATCTCCGCCGTTTGTAATCTGGTCACCGCAGAAGGCATCGCCTTGGGCCTGGCCGCCGGTGTCAGCACCGACACGGTGGTCGAGGTCATTTCCCAGACCCCAGCGGGGCAGGGGCATATCAAGACGACCTGGCCCGCCAAGGCTTTGGCCGACGATCCCAGCCCGGCTTTCATGTTGGACCTTGCCCGCAAGGATTTGGGGCTGGCGTTGACCGCGGGGGCTGCGGCCAAGGTGCCGATGTTCACCGGCGCCGCCGCGCGCGAGATGTACAACACCGCCAGCGCCGCGGGTCACGGCCGCGAGGATTGGACCACCGGCATCTTCCGGACGGTCAAGGAATTGTCGAAGGTTTAACGGATACGGCTCGCCCATTGGCGGGCCGATGGATTTTTGCGGATCAGAACTCTTCCGGGCGGCGGCGTTTGACCGTGGCCTGATGGCCTCTCTTGCCCTTGGCCGAGATCGAGGCGCGTTCAGACATCGCCTGGCGGGAATCCTTGGTGTCTTCGCGGATCTGCTCGCGCATCTTCTTATGCTTGGCGTATTTTTTCTGCGCCAGCATGTCGCGATAGGCTTTCTCGTTCTTGGCGATCTTGGCGAAGAAGACCAAGTGCATGAGGGCGCTGCCGATGAACCAAGTCACGGGCATCGCCAGCAGGCTGGCCACCCAGAACACGACGTGGGTGCCGCCGATGCGGCCGATCACGCTCATATGGTAGAAGAACGCGACGGCGACCAAGCAGATCTCGAACAGGATCAAAATGCGAAAGCCGTTGGTGCTGGTAAATGATACCGGCTTTTTCGGGCCGCCCATGGCTTGGAACATTTTCGCCAGCATCCCGCCGACGAAACTGGACAGCAGCAGGACCAAACAGGCCGCCGCAACCAGATCCGTGTCCCTGGTGAACTTGAAAACCCCCAATACGTGTTCGAGATAGCCCACGTCTCGTCTCCCTGGCCTCGTCCCCTCAAAGCGGCCTCCCCTTAAGGCCAATAAGATTTTATGTCCCTTTTGAGACGATATCACCCCTAAAACGATCCGATCGCCGTCCGGCCAGAAAGAACGCGAATCCCAGCAGGGACAGCCCCGACATGGCCAGGAACGCCCCGCCGCCATGGGCCGCGAACAGAATGCCGGCAATGTAGGACGACAGGCTCATGCCCAGGCCAAGCGCCATCGCGAACAGGCTTTGCGCCGAGGCGGAGAGCGATGGCTCCACCCGCTCGCTGATCAGGTGAATGATCCCCAGGTGCGTTGCGCCGAAGGTCAAGCCGTGCAGGGCCTGAAACACAAATAACCAGAACGGGTCGGTGGTCATGGCCGTGCCGGTCCAGCGGATCAACCCGGCGGCGGCGCCGATGGCGATCATGTTGGCCGCGCCGACCCGGCGGACGGTGGTGGCGGCAAAGGTGAACAGCAGGATTTCCGCGATCACGCCTTCGCCCCAAAGGGTGCCGATGACGTCTGGCTCCAGGCCCGCCGCCGACCAATGGATCGAGCTGAAATTGTAGAACACGGCGTGCGATGCCTGGATACAGGTCGCCGCCATCATCGCCGCCAGCAGGCTGGGCATGCGCATCAATTCACGAAACGGCCGTCGGTCTGGCAGGCCCGCCGGGGCGCGGGTATCCGGCAGCGACAAGGCGCTGGCGAACGTCAGGATCGTCGCGCCCAGGATCGACCAGAAAATCCATTCGGCGGGGGCGTCGGTCAGAACCAAGCCCATGCCCCAAGCCCCGACGATGAAGGTGATCGAACCCCACAGCCGTACCCGTCCGTAATCGAACGGGACCTTCGCGCGGGTCAACATGGTCAGGCTTTCGGTCAACGGCAGTAACGGCCCGCGACTGGCATAGAATGCCACGGTGACGACCAGGATCGGCCAGAAGCCGTCGGTCCACAGGAACAGCAGAAAAGTCGCCATGCCCATGAACGCCATCTGAACCAGAATGCGTTTGCGCAGTCCCGTGCGGTCGGCGTAGCGGGCGAAAAACGGGGTGACGGCCAATCGAGCCAATGTGCCCAGGGCGAACGCCAGACCGATCTGCGTGGCGTCCAGGCCTTTGCCCTGTAGCCACAGGGGCCAGAACGGACCCTGGATGCCCAAGGCAAGGAACACAGCCCCATAGAACAGCGCCAGGCGCAGTGGGGCTAGGCGGGGTAGGGGCGTTTCCCTCGTCGTCGTCATTGCGGGACAGTTCCCGCCAGGTCACGCAAATAGCGCAGGCCTTGGATCGCGCGGACGCCGTACCATGACAGCATTTCCCC
>DJHY01000293.1:0-8291 GCA_002433335.1 Rhodospirillaceae bacterium UBA6608
GGTTCGTCGAGCAGCAGGACGTTGGCGCCGGACAGCAGCATCTTGGCGAGGTGGACGCGGTTGCGTTCACCGCCGGACAGCTGGCCGACCTTTTTCTGCTGGTCGCCGCCCTTGAAATTGAATTGTGCGACATAGGCGCGGGACTGCATGGCCCGCTTGCCGAGGACGATCTCGTCGTTGCCGCCGGAAATTTCCTCCCACACGTTCTTGTTGGCGTCGAGCGCGTCGCGGCTTTGGTCGACATAGCCGAGAACCACCGTATCGCCGACACGGATCGAGCCGTTATCGGGCTGTTCCTGTTGGGTGATCATGCGGAACAGGGTGGTCTTACCGGCGCCGTTCGGGCCGATGATGCCGACGATGGCGCCCGGCGGGATCTTGAAGGTCAGGTCCTCGACCAGCAGGCGGTCCTCGAAGCCTTTCTTAATATGTTCGGCCTCGATCACCAGATCGCCCAGGCGCGGGGCCGGGGGGATGATGATCGACGCGGTGCCCATGACCTTTTCCTGGGACTTGGCGACCAGGTCGTCATAGCGGGCGATACGGGCCTTGGACTTGTCCTGCCGGGCGCGGGGCGACTGGCGGATCCATTCCAATTCCTGCTTCAGGGTGCGCTGACGGGCGGACTCTTCGCGCTCCTCCTGCATCAGGCGCTTCTGTTTCTGTTCCAGCCAGCTGGAATAATTGCCCTGGTAGGGAATGCCCTGGCCGCGGTCCAGTTCCAGAATCCAGCCGGTCACGTTGTCCAGGAAGTAACGGTCGTGGGTCACGATCATGACCGTGCCGTCGTAATCGGCCAGGAACCGTTCCAGCCAGGCCACGCTTTCGGCGTCCAGGTGGTTGGTCGGTTCGTCGAGCAGCAGGACTTCGGGCTTCTGCAGCAGCAGGCGGCACAAGGCCACGCGGCGGCGTTCACCACCCGACAGCTTGCTCACGTCGGCGTCGCCCGGGGGGCAGCGCAGGGCGTCCATGGCGATTTCGATGGTGCGGTCCAGCTCCCAGCCGTCGCAGGCGTCGATCTTTTCCTGAAGCTCGCCCTGTTCGGCCAGAAGGGCGTTCATCTCGTCGTCGCTCATCGGTTCGGCGAACTTGGCCGACAGTTCGTTGAAGCGGTCGACCAGATCCTTGATCTCGCCCAGGCCCGACATCACGTTTTCTTCCACCGTCAGGGCGGGGTCGAGGTGCGGTTCCTGTTCCAGGTAGCCGATGCGCACGCCTTCGGCGGCCCAGGCTTCACCGGTGAAGTCCTTGTCCTTGCCGGCCATGATCTTCAACAGGGTCGATTTACCCGCGCCGTTGACGCCCAGCACGCCGATCTTGGCGTCGGGCAGGAACGACAGGGTCAGGCCCTTGAGAATTTCGCGCCCGCCGGGGAACACCTTGCGGACGTCTTTCATGACATAGGAATACTGATAGCTGGCCATGGTAGGGGACTTTCAATGTCGCCGCCGCGCCGGGCGCGGGGGCAGTGGAACCGACGATTGGCCGCTGTTTAGCGGATCGCAGGGGGCGTGACAACCGATGTCGGCGGTCGGCGGCAGATGGCTGTCCCGCGCTGCCTGCATGCGTGCTATGATTCCGGCCTTACGCGACGTTGGGAGGCGCATCGCAATGGACCGTATCAAGGCTATCCGCGCCATGAGCATCCGCCGCCTCGCGGCCGGGGCGATGGGGCTGGCCGCGGTCGTCGGTGTGATCGTGGTCGCCGCTGTGGCTTGGCGGCTGCGGGACGGCGCGGGCACGGGCGAGCTTCTGTGGACCGCCGGGTCGGGCGCGGTTCTTCTTATTCTATTGTCGGCCCTGATCTGGCATCGCCTGGATGATTTGTTGGCGGCGCGCGAGATGGATAAACGGGCCCTTCCGGCCCGGCCCGAGCTTTACGATTTCGACCGCCTCAACCCCCCGATGCATCTGGAAGAGCTGGGCGGCAAGGCGCTGAAGGATCTGACCTTCGTGGTGTTCGATACGGAAACCACGGGGCTGCGCCCGTCGCAGGGGGACGAGATCATCTCCATCGCCGGGGTGCGCATCGCGGGTGGGAAGATCGACGAAGACGCACCCTTTTCCCGCCTGGTCCATCCGGGCCGCGATATCCCCAAGGCCTCGATCCGCTTTCACGGCATCACCGACGCCATGGTCGCGGGCGAACGCCCCATCGCCCAGGTTCTGCCCGCGTTCAAGAATTTCGCCGGTCGGGCCGTGCTGGTCGCGCACAACGCGGCCTTCGACATGAAGTTCCTGAAGTTGAAGGAAGCGGCGACGGGCGTCGCGTTCGACAATCTGGTGCTGGATACCCTCTTGTTGTCGGTGTTCTTGGATGCGGAAAACCGCAACCACTCCCTGGACGCCATCGCCGAACGTCTGGGTATTCCGGTCGAAGGCCGCCATACCGCCCTGGGCGACAGCATCGTCACCGCCCAAGTGTTCCTGCGCATGCTCGATATGCTGGAAGCGCGCGGCATCACCACCCTGCGCCAAGCGGTCGATGCCTCGATCAAGATGGAACATGTGCGGGAGATGCAGAAAAGATTCTAGCCCGCCTGGGATTGGTCGGGTCGGCCAAGCGGGCGTCTTAGCTGACTCCTATGCGTGACGCGGGTCGTTTGGAAAATTCGCGACCCTTTTTTATTGTTCATCCCGAATATTTTTCTACACTTGGTTGGTCGCGAGAATTTGCGACGAGGGGCGGTCGCTAGCGCTGGCCGATGATAAACGGGGAGGATTCATGAAAACTTGGATGAAAGCCATGGCATGCGCCATGGGGGTGATGAGTGTTGCGGCTTGCGCGTCGCCCGCGCGGATGAACGCGATGATTCCGGAACGCACGGCAGAGACTTTGATCGACGAGTCCTCGCCCTTGGCGAAAGCCATTTCGATCGCGTCGGTCTCCGGCGGGAAAGAAACCAATCCGATGTGGGTGTCCGAGGTCGGTAATCCTGAGTTTTCGGAAGCCTTGCGCCATGCCTTGGCAACGCATGCCATGTTGGCGGACGGCAAGGGAAAGTATGACCTGACGGCGACGCTCATCAAGTTGGATCAGCCGATTTTGGGCATCGACATGACGGTCACGGCCGAAGTGGAATATGCCCTGACGGACAGTGCGAGTGGCAAGCAGCTTTGGTCCGAGCGTGTAAACCTTCCTTACACAGCTAGCTTCAGCGATGCGTTTTTGGGCATGGAGCGTCTGCGCCTTGCCAACGAAGGGGCGATCCGGGTGAATATCGAAGCGCTTCTTAAAGCCTTGATTGCCCGGTCGAAGACGCTCAGCCAATTGAAGGGCCAAATTCGCTTGGTCGTGGCGATGGCGCCGGGCAGGGTTTCCCGATGACGGCGGCGCGAATGGGGCGGGTCGCTCTTGCCGTCGTCGGCCTTGCGGCTTTGGCGGGATGCGGTGGCCGGGTGGCCCGACCGGTGGAGGTCAATTCACCGTTGGACGCCAAGCTGACGTGCACGCATATCCATTCAGAAGCCGAGGTCAATTCCGCCCGGGTCAGTGATCTGTCCGGCGAGAGGGTCAACGCCCGAAACAACAATGCGGGCATTTTGATCATGATGCCGCTGTTCGTCGATCTGTCGAATTCCGAACAGCAGGAGATCAAGGCGCTGCAGGCTCGACACGAAGTGCTGCGCAAACTCGGCGACGAGAAAGGATGTCCCCTTTAAGGAGCGATCTGTCCGGTCAAGCCGCCTCGACGGCGTCGATGATGGCCGCCCGCATCTTCCCATCCGGCATCGGCCCCCGTCCGGCCCCCATGTTCTCGGCCATATGGTCGGGGCGCGAGGTCGCGGGGATGGCGCAGGTCACGGCGGGGTGGGAGACGATGAATTTTAACAGCAACTGCGGCCAATTGGCCGCGCCGATCTGGGCGGCGATGGGCGGCAGGGGGCGGCCCGCCAGGCGGTCGATCAAGGCGCCCCGCTGAAACGGGCGGTTGGCGATCACGGCGATGCCCTTTTCGCGGGCCAGCGGTAGCAGGCGGGTCTCGGCCTCGCGGTCGGCGAGGTTATAGGTCAGCTGTATGAAGTCGATCGGCTGCGTCGACATGATCCGTTCCATATCGGCATGGCGTCGCCCGTGCGATGTGGTGATGCCGATATGGCCGATGCGTCCGTCGGCTTTCCATTGCCGCAGGGTTTCCAAATGCCCTTCCCAGCCAAGCAGGTTGTGGATCTGCATCAGGTCGAACCGCCGCAAGCCCCAAAGCCGTTCCGATTCTGCCATCTGGCGGACGCCGTGGTCGCGCCCGGGCGTCCAGACCTTGGTCGCGGCGAACAGGCTCGGTTGCGGGCCGAGGGCGCGTAGGCAATGGCCGATGACGTCTTCCGCCCGACCGTACATGGGCGAGGAATCGATCATCCCGCCGCCCATCTCGAAGAACTTGGCCAGAACCGCGACCCGTTGGGCGCGGGCCGTCGGGTCGTCGCCGATGTCGAAGGTGATCCAACTGCCCATCCCGATCGGCGGCAGGCGCAGGTCGCTGGCCGCGGCCGGCTTCGGCAATGCCAAGCCGGCGGCCAAAGAGGCCGCCAAAGTTCCGGCGGCGGTCAGAAATCGTCGGCGCGTCACCATGGCGGCTATTGTAGCACGTCGCCGGTGAATTCGCCGTGCAGGCGATCCTGCAACCGGCGTACGGCTTCGAACCCGTCTTTCAACATATCGGTCTCGCGCCGCGTCAGGCTGCTTGGATGGACGAAGTTGGTCACGGGCTTTCCCGCTTTGGTCTCGGCGATCTGTTGGCGCAGCAGCAGATGGGTGATGTGACGATAGGCCCCGGCCAGATAATCGGCCTCGTCGTCGTCGAGGATGCGGGCTGTGTGCAAGGCCCGCAGGCGCTCGAGGGTCGGGATCGGTGACAACCCTTCGCGTAGGCAAAGCAGGCGCATGCCCTCGACCAGGGGCAGGGTGCCGGAATGCTTCAAGTTCAAATAGCCCTTGAAGCCTGGGGCGTCGCTGTCCCTCATGGTGATGAAGCGGCGGAACCAGCCGAGCGCGGGGCCGTGGTCTTGGTCATCTTCGAACATCTCGTGTAGGAACATGTGATTGCCATGCGCCGTTTCGGTCACATGGAGGCGCAGGTCGTCGGCCAAGTCGGCCCGGCCCCAGGCCGAGCGGAAATCGAAGAAGATGTCGCATAGCCGCAGCATGGTCGTGCCGCGCTTGCGGCTCCACAGGCGGACTTGCTCCTTCCATTGGCTGATGGTCTTGCGCCACAGGGGATTGGTCGCCATCACGTAGCCTTTGCACAGTGGCAGGCCGATGGCGTCCAGGTCCCGGACCATGCGTTCGGCCAGGTCGATGAACCAGGCATCGATGCGATCGTGATCGGCGTCGGGATAGTCGGCCAGGATGAAGCCGTTGTCCTGATCGGGGAACAGCAGGCTTTCGCCGCGCCCGCCGGACCCCATGACGATCACCGAGAATTCGACCGGCGGCACGCCCAGCCCCTCGGCCGCCATGGCGGCAAGGTTGCCCTCGGCCACGCGGTGATAGATATCCAGGTTGATGTCGCTGAGTAGGGCTTGAATTTCCGGCGCGGGCAAGTTGTCGCACAAAAGCTGGTCGGCCAGGTCTGCCTGGGCCTGTTTGATCCGGCGCAGCCCGGCCACGTCGTCGCCCTGGGTCAGTCCGTCGATCTGGTTCATCAAGGTGCGGGTCGCGGCCCCCAGGGCATCGTCCAGGTTCAACATGCCGCATAACCGCCCGGCGGTGTCCGTCACCGGCATATGGCGCAGGCCGCTGCGGCGCATCGTGGCGATGGCGCGGTACAAATAATCGTCGTCGGAAATGCAGCGGACGGGTTGCGTCATGACCTCGGCGACGGGGGTGTGGGCTTCGGTCTTGAACACGACGCGGCGGGTTATGTCGTGTTCGGTCAGAATGCCCAGCGGGCAACCTGTCGATTCAACGACGACAAGCCCCGATGCCCCCGAATCGCCGAGCGCACGGGCCGCTTCGGACAGGGCGGTATCCGGCGGCGCGCTGGGCGGCAACGCCCCCATGACGTCGGTGACGCGCAGGCGAAATATCGCGGTTCTTGGCTCCATCCGGTGGCGGCTCCTCCCGTGGCCGGTGCGCGAACGGCTTGTCCTGAAAATCTATCGTGGATCGCAGGCCGATAGAACCGTTTCCGGCATGACGAGGGCAAGTTATTGAAAATGTTCAGGATGAATGGCGGATTTGTGCAGTTTTCACATCGCAAATTTAAAGAACACAAAGAATTGTGAAGCGTTGTGTTCTGTTGCGATTACTCTTCCATGGATTTGCTGCATTGCAGCAAAATTGAATAAAGATAACATCTGTTCTTATTCAGTTTTTGGTTTCGTCTCAATCAGTTGTGCGTATTAGAAGAAAGTGTTATGAATTTTCCAACTCCACCGTCCGGGCGAGGAGACGATTTTCGGTCGGGGAGGAAACGGAAACGATAACAAAAGCGTTCCGTTAAAGATGCACAAGCGCCAACGGCGGCGTGGGAGGCATAACCTATTCTCCACACACCCAGGGCTTGTGCGTCTGGCTTCGTGAGGTGGGCCCATAACGGGGAGCCTACTGCATCGGGCGGAGCCGATTTTCGGTGCGTGTTTGTTGGGAAGGCCTCTTCGGGCCCCTGATACCGGCCCTTTGGTTTTCGATCGTTTCACCACATTCGGCGTTCGGGATGCGCCCGGATTGCCGGCTGTTTCGGATTTCGTTTCGGCGTTCGTCATCGGGTTAACGACCGCGCGGCGCCAGGAAGCCGAACAGAAGGGGAGAAATGAGCATTGTCAGCGAAAGTAATTTGGCTGTTCGTGTTCGTCGCGCTGTATTGGGCCTACTGCATATTCTGGGGCATCAAAGGCGCGCGGATGTCGAAAACCGCCAGCGATTATTTCATCTCGGGCCGTCAGCTCGCGATGTGGGTCTTCGTGCTGGCTGCCACGGCGACATCGTTTTCGGGTTGGACCTTCATGGGGCACCCGGGTCTGATCTACCGTGACGGTTTCCAGTACGCTTACGCGTCGTTCTACGCGATCACCATTCCATTCACGGGCGTGATGTTCCTGAAACGCCAATGGATGCTCGGCAAGCGTTTCGGTTTCGTCACGCCGGGTGAAATGCTCGCCACCTATTTCCAAGGTGACGGCATCCGCATCCTGGTCGTGATCGTCGCATTGTTGTTTTCGGTCCCGTACCTGGGCCTGCAACTGCGCGCTTCGGGCCTGCTGTTCAACGCTTTGACCGACAATCTGGTGCATGTCGAATTCGGCATGTGGCTGCTGTCGTTCGTGGTGTTCGTCTATGTGGCGTCGGGCGGTCTTCGGGCCGTGGCCTATGTCGATACGGTGCAGTGCCTGTTGCTGGCTTTCGGCATCATCGCCGTCGGCATCATCGCTTATAGCGAGTTGGGCGGCTGGAACGCCTTCGGTCACGAACTGGCCAAGCTGGGCCAGACGACAATCGGCAAATGGAAGACGACCCAGGGCTGGGGCGGCGGCGATTACAACGCCTACCTCGCCATTCCGGGGGTCATCCAGTTCACCGCCGGGCTGGGTAAGGAAACACCCGTCGGCGGGCTTTGGACCGGCGTCATGGTGTTGACCTATATGTTCGCGTTGATGGGCATTCACTCCGCCCCGGCGTTCACCATGTGGTCGTTCTCCAACTCCAACCCGCGGCCGTTCGCGCCGCAACAGGTCTGGGCGTCCAGCTTCGGCATCGGCGCGATCCTGTTCTTCTTCACTGCCGCCCAGGGTATGGGTGCCCACTTCCTGGGGGCGACGCCGTCGTTCCATACGGAAGGCATCGGGGTGTCGCAGGTGATCCCGGATCTGACCGCCAACAAGCAAGGGGCCTTGGTCGGCCATTACATCAACCTCGTGGGCGACGCGGCCCCATGGCTGGTCGGTCTATTGGCCGTCTGCGCCCTGGCCGCGATGCAGTCCACGGGGGCGGCGTATATGTCGACCGCGGGCGGCATGCTGACGCGTGACTTGTACAAGCGCTACCTCAATCCCAGCGCGGATCATGCCACGCAAAAGCTGTTCGGCCGGATCGGTGTCGGCGTCATCGTGTTGTCGGCTTTGGTCGTCGCCACGGTGTCGGCGGATGCGTTGGTTCTGTTGGGCGGCCTGGCCGTGGCCTTCGGGTTCCAGATGTGGCCGTCGTTGGCGGCGATCTGCTGGTTCCCGTGGATCACCCGTCAGGGCGCCACGCTGGGCCTGGCCGCCGGTTGCCTGGGTGTGATCTTCACCGAAAACTTCGGCGCCTCGATCGCCGCGTTCTTCGGGATCGATCTGCCCTGGGGCCGTTGGCC
>DJHY01000293.1:8589-9620 GCA_002433335.1 Rhodospirillaceae bacterium UBA6608
CGATCTGCCCTGGGGCCGTTGGCCCTGGACCATCCATTCGGCGGGTTGGGGCATCATGTTCAACGTCGCCGTTTGCGTCGTCGTCTCGGCCATGACCCAGAACGAAGGGGCCATGCAGCACCGTATGAAGTTCCACAACTTCCTGCGCGAGCATGCGTCCCTGCCGGAGTCCAAGAAGGGCCTGGTTCCCGTTGCCTGGGGCATCACGCTGATCTGGCTGTTCTTCGGCATCGGGCCGGGTGCGGTGATCGGCAACGATATCTTCGGGGCGCCGAATGCCGGTTATGAAAACTGGACCTTCGGCATCCCGTCGATTTGGGCCTGGCAGATCCTGTGGTGGGGTCTGGGCGTCTTCATGATGTGGTTCCTGGCCTACAAGATGGAAATGTCGACGGTGCCCGATCGCGAGATCGAAGCTCTTGTCGATGACATCGGCGATGCCGCGCCCGCGCAAAGCGGAAGCGACTAAGCCGGCTTGAAAGACTGCTTACCCATCGGGGGAAGGGCCCGTCCCTTCCCCCATTTTCTTGGGTCATCTTTTCTACTTCTACGCGCGCGCCCTCTTTGCCAATTTGTCGCCGCAAATTTCTTGGATGATGAACAATGATCCTTGTTATGATCTGGCAAAACCGGGAGCAAAAAACAGCAACCATCCAAGTGCCGAAAAACAATCATGCTAAGCCTGTTCACCCCTGAATACCGATGGCTTTGGACGGTCGCCCTGGCGGTGGCGTTGTTCTGGCCTGTTCGTCGATTGATCTGGGTTCTGACCGTGCGCCGCGCCATCGAAAAAGGCGGCGAGGAAACGGTCGATGCGGCCGAGCAGGCGCGTCTTAGACGCCGCGCCGGCATGACGGCGGCGTTGCTGTGTTTCGTGTTCTCATATTTTTACGTCAAGACGTGGTTCCATTAAGCACCATGGCGAAATTCTCTGACCCCCGCGTTCTCAAACGGTTCATCATCTATCTCGGGCTGCTGACCCTCGTGATGTTCGGGGTGTGGTCGGTCTGGGGCACCTTTATCGAGACCCC
>DJHY01000147.1 GCA_002433335.1 Rhodospirillaceae bacterium UBA6608
ATGCCGTCGCCGGTGTGTTTGACCTCGCGCCCATGGTAGGCGGCCAGGGCATTGCGGACGATGGCGTTGTGCGTGCGGACAACCTGTTGCGCGCCGACGTCGCCCAATTCCTGGGTCATCGCGGTCGATCCGACCAAGTCGGTGAACATCACGATCACCACGCCTTGGGCCGATGCCTTGGCTGCCTTATTGGACGTAAAGCCCTCAAGTATCGACGGCAGGTCCGCGAACGCCCGTTCATCGCCATCGATGAACCGCTGCATGGCGGACCGTCCGGCATCGATCATGGCGCGGCTTTTGCTGTCCTTTTCATAATCGGCAAACTTGTCGCAGAACGGCCCCGCCATGGCTTTCTTGGTGCCGATGGCGACGATCGCTTCCGTGATCATGCCGTTGCGTTTGGCGCCGTCCAGGCCGCTGTGTTTTGCCAGGGTGTCGCCGGCCCCGGCGAGATAAAGATTCAAACCGAACTTGCCCAGCTTGTCCAATTTCGACAATTGACCCCGGATTGCCGATAAGGCGTGTTCCAGGAACTTGAGCATCTGTTTGCGGGGCTCCGCCGGAACGCTGTCGGGCGGGTAGTCCATGCCCGACGCGGTCGAGGCGGGCTTGCCGGAATTGCTTTCGTCGGCCTCGCTTTCGGCGACCTCTTCCTCGAGGGCTCCCATCGGATCGCTGCCGATAGCGTCATCGCGCCAGTCGCCCAATCCGGAATCATAGGCGTCGTCGTCGTCATCGTCGTCGCCTTTCTTCTGAGAGTCCTGAAGGAACTGGGTCAGGACGTCCAGGTCGCCTTCTTTGAGGATGATTTTGGCGGTGATCAGCCCGGCCAGAATGAATGACAGCAGGTAGCCGGCCGGAATAATGCCGGCCATTAGGAATTGGGGGATTTCGACGCCCGATTTAGCCATGGCCTTCATGGCGATTTCCACCGGGAAGCGCGAAATAAAGGACACCGCGGCGGCAATGATGAAAACCGTCAACAGGCGCGTGACCACCGCCGCCATGGGGGTGGTCGGCTTTTCGGCATCGGCCTCGCGGGCGGCGGCTTCTTGCGCCGCCTTCTTGATCGATTGGGCCCCGCCGATTGCGCCTGCCGCTTCCAAATGGCGTTTGGCTAATTTCTTATACGCAGCGCTGGCGCCTTCCGTCCCGCCTTTGCGTTTCTTTTTCCTTTTTTTCCCGGGGGGGCCGTTTCCGGCGATTGCCGTCGTGCCGCCGTCGTCGCCGCCGGAGCCTTTTGAGCCCGCAGGGGCGCCGGCCGATGGCGCCGCGCCACCGCCGAGATCCGCATCTTCGCCGCCGCCACCGCCGCCGCCACCCCGGTTAGGCACCTTGCCGCCGCGGGGAATGCCGGTCATCCAGGCAATCGTTTCTTGAGGGGCGCGACCATCGGGATAGGTGCGCACGTTCATCAAGCGCACGGCCTGCCATTTGGCCTGATCGTCGGCTTCGTGGGCCGCACTGATGGCCTCGAACTCGTCGATTTCCGGCCATTCACCCTGGTTTACCCAGGCTCCGTTAGGCTCCCGGCAATACAGGACGAAGGTTGTTTTATATACGACCCGAGCTGCGGCCAAGGACCTCGCTCCTACCCCATCTGTCGTTTTTCATTTCGCCTGATACGGCAAAATAGTTGATAAAAAAGCAATTCTCGACAAACCAATTAACGAGTATGGCACTAGTTACATGCAAATTGTACTCAATATCAGGTTTGAGCCAACCATTTCTCGGATTTTGGTCCGTTTATAAGAATAAACGGATGGAGCCGCCCAATGGATGTGAAGACCCTTATATTCAGAGCCGCCACAATCGTCACCCTGACCAGTGGTATAGGGAGCGGCGTTTTAGTATGGGGCGTACCGCAATCCCGGGCGGCTGACGGCCCCGATGTTCTGGGCACGATGAAAGCCTTATGCGCTCTTAAGCCGACGGATACCGATGGGCTGCGCCAAGCGCTTCCGGATGGCCGGATGCTGGAGGCGCGAATGGATGGTCCCAAGGGAAATCCAATGCGCAGCCTTCATCGTGTCTTGATGCCCAACGACGGCGAATGGGTGATCAGCCGCATTTTCCCCATGGGTCGCGTGCTCCGATTCAGTCTGGAATGGCACGAGCCTGTGGCGGGGGGCACGGCACGCCCGCAGATTGCCTTGATCGCCGGAAGGGATTGCGTTCCGACCGAAGGGCGACGCCTGTCCTATGGGGTGGATGGCCGTCCGATCAGGCTGGAGGTTCTGTCCTCCGACTTGAAATCGGTGGTGATGAGTGAAGTCATCGATCCGCCTGTGCCGGATTTGGCTGTGCCGCCTGCTGACGCGGTCCGGGTCGCCCTGATCGATACGGGCGTCAATTATACTCTTCCCCTGTATCGGGGGCGATTGGGGGTGTCGAAAGACGGGGCCTTGGCCGGATATGATTTCTGGGACATGGATGCGCGACCGTTCGATATCGATACGACGCGCTCGCCCTTTTTCCCGCTTCATCACGGCACGGCGGTCTCGTCGATCATCCTGCGCGAAGCGCCCAAGGCCGTCGTGCTGCCCTATCGTTATCCCCGCAACGCAATGGCGCGGTTCGCGGACCTTGTCGCCCGCGCTGATGCCGACGGGGCGCTGGTCGTCAACATGGCCATGGGCTCGAACCGGCGCTCCGACTGGGCGGCGTTCGCGCAGGCGGCCAAGGACCGCCCCCATATGTTGTTCATCGTTTCCGCCGGAAACGACGGCCGCGACCTGGATCAGGTGCCTGTCTATCCGGCGGCGCTGGACCTGGAGAATATCCTGGTCGTTACGTCGTCCGATGCCGAGGGGCGGCTGGCCCGCGGCTCCAACTGGGGCGCGGTTGTCGTCGATGTCATGGCGCCAGGGGAACAGGTCGCGGTGATCGATCACCGGGGGGCCGCCGGGAAGGCGTCGGGGTCGAGCTTCGCCGTGCCCCGGGTCGCGGCCCTGGCGGCGCGGTTGCTGGCCAAGCATCCGGAATGGCGCGGGCCGGAATTGAAAGCGGCGATCGTCAAGCGCGCCCGCAAACCCTTCGGCCGCGACGTCTTGCCGTTACGCCACGGATGGATTCCCGATCCGACCGACGATTTCGAAGGCTGAGGTTACTTCGGCGCGCCGCCGCGACGCGGGGGCGGGGGTTGACGCATGAACCGTTCGGCCACGGGCTTCAATTGCGGGTGGTGCTCAAGCAGCAAGGCATAGGCCTTTTGCGCCATCACGTCATTGCCGCTCCACCGACCGGCCTGAATGGCGAGGCGCAGCACCTGCGGATCGCTGGGCAGGGCCGCCATCAATTTTTCCAGATGCGGGATTTCGTCTTCGTAACGCTGTGCCACGTGTAGCGTCACGGCAAGGGACAGGCGGGTGTTCAGGGCGTTGGGGTCCTGGTCGATGGATCGGTTGAACAAATCCAGGGCGGGTTCCAGGAACTGTTGCCGCCCCAGGACCTGTCCCGCGTCGTCGAATAATTGTCGGTTCCCCGTGGCCAAACATTGCTTGTAGAGGAAATCCACGTTCGATGGCGCCATCCTCTGGCTGGTGGCGTGGGTCGCGTCCAAGGCTTCGGCGCATTTGCGATACGTCAGCCCGATACGCCCGCTTTCCAACGCCTGCTCCGGTCCGGACTGGGTTTTCAGCTTGGCGATCTCGGACACGGGGATGGCTTCGTTCCGGCCTTCGCCGCCGGACGCGATGATCGCCACCAATTCGCCTGCGCGGTCGAACAGGCCCCCGCCCGAATTTCCGGGTTGGCTGCGCGCCGAATGATGAACGCGGGCCAGCGGCTTGTCCTCCGGTGGTATGGCCACGACCCGGCCGGGAAGATAGGCGCGGATCGCGCCCCGCCCGACGTCGGCGCCAACCGTATAAACCTGTTGATCGACCGCCGCCGTTCCCAGGATCAGTTGGTGGGGCACGACCAAGCCGTCGACCCGAAGCAGGATCAGGTCGCCCGGGTACGAGGTCGGCACGACCTCGGCGATGCGTTGGCTGCCGTCGTCCATGAACAGTTGGGCGCGGGGGTTGTCGGCGACGACATGTCGGTTCGTGACCAGCAGGCCCGGTTCGATCAGCACGGCGCTGCCGACAGGGTCGAACGACGAGATGGCGAACACTCGGGCGGAAGATTGGCAAACCGCCGTCGGCGCCTTGCAGCCGGGCGCGGGGTGTTGCGCCTTGGCCGGTGCGCCAAGTAGTGCCGCCAAAATCAGAAGAATCAGCGGAAGGCGGATCATCTGAAAGCCCTGAAACATGACGATGCGATGCCGGATTCCGCCCGTCCTGTCAATCGTCCGAGGGTCATAGCCTTCAAAACATAATGCGAAATAACAAAAATCGGGACGTAATTTTCTTAATTAGTGTTGAAATGATGATTTTGTGGCGTATGATCTGCGCCAGCGGCGGTGAAAGCCCGCATTTGGGTTGGATGGCGAATGCCCGAAAGGAATTTTTGATGTCTGACAACGGCACCGGGAGCGCTTTGGGAAAGGCGTTGGCTGTTCTAGAGGTCCTATTGGATGAGCCGACGGCGTTGTCCCTGGGCGATATCGCCGCGCGCACCGATCTGCCACGCCAGACCGTCCATCGCATGGTCAAGCAGCTTGAGGAAAATGCCCTGCTGCGCCGCGACCCGGGGGGCGACAGCTATTCGGTCGGGCCGCGCATGGTCGATTTGGGGATGCAGGCCTTGACCGCCAGCACCCGCGCGGCGCCGGTTCGCCGTGTGCTGCAAAACCTGGTTACCCGCCTGGGCGAGACCTGTAACCTCGGCGTTCTGGCCCGCGACGAGGTCGTATACATCGAACGCGTCGAATGCGATTGGCCGCTGCGGATTCAATATCGGGTTGGCTCGCGCGTGCCGCTGCATGCGACCGGCATCGGTAAGCTATTGCTGGCGCATCTACCGGCGCGGGAACGCCGGCGGTTGCTGCGTGTGTTGCCGCTGACGAAGTTGACCGAGCGGACAATCACCGACCCCGATGGGCTGGAGGACGAGCTGTCCGCCATTCGCAAGCGTGGATATGCCGCCAACGACCAGGAAAACACCCAGGGCCTGATTGGCCTTGCCGTGCCGATCCGGAATCCGAAAGGACGCGTGATCGCCGGTTTGGCGGTGCATGCCCCGGAGGCTCGGTTCCCGATGACGCGCGCGTTGTCGCATGTCGCCGATCTGAGCGCCGCGGCGGCGGAGTTGGAAGAATTTTTTGCGGAAGACCTGGAGGGGCTGCAGAGCGCCGCCTCGGAAACAGCCGGGCTATCCGCGCAGACCTGATTGGGAGGAATTGGAAATGACGTCTCTTGATAGCCATGTCGTCGACGGCGGCCCCGCCGGCGGTTTGCGCCTGCGGCCGGTATCCGCCGCCATCGGCGCGGAGGTGTTGGGTGTCGATCTGTCGCACGTCGATGACGTGTTGTTCGATCAAATTCACGCCGCCTGGATGGACAACTGCGTGCTGCTGTTCCGCGGCCAGAACAACATGTCGGACGAAGCCCTGGTCAACTTCTCCCGACGCGTCGGTGAATTGGATCAGGCCCCGCCGAACGAAAACGGCAAGCGCTTCGTCGAAGGCTTTCCGGAGATCCTGGTGATTTCCAACGTCGTCGAAAACGGTGTCGCCCTGGGCTCTCTGGGGGCTGGCGAGTCCGTTTGGCATTCGGACATGAATTACATCGACGAGCCGCCGACGGCGAGCATGCTGTGGGGAATGGAAGTGCCCGCCACGGGCGGCAACACGGGCTTTTTGAACATGTACAAAGCCCTGGACGACCTGCCCGAAGATTTGCGTGCGCGGATCGAGGGCAAGTTCATCAAACACGACAGTTCCACCAATTCGGCGGGCTATCTGCGCGAAGGGGCCGAGGAAGTGAGCGACGTCTCGACCTGCCCGGGCGCGGTTCACCCGATTATCCGCACCCATCCGGCGACCGGGCGTAAGGCGCTGTACCTGGGCCGTCGCCGCAATGCCTATGTGATGGGTCTGCCGGTCGCGGAGTCCGAGGAATTGTTGGACGCCCTTTGGGCCCATACCTCGCAGGAAAAATACTACTGGCACCATCAGTGGCAGGTCGGCGACGTGTTGATGTGGGACAATCGATGCTGCATGCATCGCCGCGACCCGTTCGACCCCGAATCCCGCCGCGTCATGCATCGCACCCAGATCAAAGGCAGCAAGCCCGTTTGATCGGCGCACTCATTCAACCCATTCCATCCTTGGGAGTATTACAACATGTCAATGCCGCAACCGGTGGCCAACGCCACTGACGCCAAAGAAGTCGTTGCCGGGCTGGTCGAACGCGCCCGCGCCGCGATGGCCGAATTCGCCGAAGCCGATCAGGCGCGCGTCGATGAAGCCGTGACCGCGCTGGCCTGGTCGATCTACGAGCCCGCCCGGGCCGAGGAGCTGGCCAAGCTTGCCGTGGAAGACACGGGCCTGGGCAATGTGCCGTCGAAGATCATCAAGAACACGCGCAAGACCTTCGGCTGCCTGCGCGACCTGATGCGGGTCAAAACCGTCGGCGTGATCGAAGAAGACAAGGCCAAGGGCTTGGTCAAATACGCCAAGCCGGTCGGCGTGGTCGGCGCGGTGAGCCCGTCCACCAACCCGGCGGCGACCCCGGTCAACAAAGCGATGTTCGCGATCAAGGGCCGCAACGCGGTGATCGTGGCCCCGTCCCCGGCGGGTCAGAAGACGACGGAAAAGACCGTCGACTACATGCGCGCCGAGTTGAAGAAAATCGGCTTGCCCGAAGATCTGGTGCAGGTTCTGCCCGCCCCGGTGAACAAGGAGCTGACCCAGCGCCTGATGGAAGCGGTCGATCTGGTGATTATCACCGGCTCGCAGAACAACGTGCGTCGGGGCTATTCCTCGGGCACGCCCTGCATCGGCGTCGGTGCGGGTAACGTGCCGGTCATCATCGACGAGACGGCGGACTTCATGGACGCGGCGGAGAAAATCCGCATGTCCAAGATTTTCGACAACTCGACCTCGTGCTCGTCGGAAAACTCGGTGACGATCCTGGGCTCGGTCTACGACCAGGCGATGGACGCGCTGAAGAAAGTCGGCGGCTATCTGTGCACGCCGGAAGAAAAGGAAAAGGTCTTCCAGGCCCTGTGGCAGGACGGCAAGCTGAACCGCCGCCTGATCGCCAAGGACGCGGCGGTCTTCGCCCGCGAGGTCGGCCTGTCGGATGAAGCGCAAACCGCCGACTTCTTCATGGTCGAAGAGCCGCTGGGCGCGGTCGGCAAAGAGCATCCGTTCTCGGACGAAAAATTGTCGCTGGTCCTGACCGTCTACAAGGCCCCTGATTTCCAGGCCGCCAAGAAGCAGGTGCACGACATCCTCAGCTTCGTCGGCATGGGGCATTCGGTCGGCATCCACACCAAGGATCAGGCCCATGCCACGGAATTGGCCGAGGATCTGGACGTCGTGCGCGTGTTGGTCAATCAGGCCCATACCTTCGGCAACGGCGGCAGCTTCACCAACGGCTTGAACTTCACCCTGTCCATGGGCTGCGGCACCTGGGCCGGGAACTCCATCTCGGAGAACCTGAACTACAAGCACTTCATCAATATCACCCATCTGGTTCGGGAAATTCCCGAAGACAAGCCGTCGGAAGATGATCTCTTCGGCGCCTACTGGACGAAGTACGGCAAATGAATTTCGAGGAACATGCAGGTAAGCCGCTCCTGAAAGCGGCGGGAATCCCCGTGCCCGAAGGGGCCACGGTCACCACGGCGGACGCAGCAGCGGACGTCGCCCAAAAGCTGATCGGCGCGCATGGCGGCAAGGTCGTCGTCAAGGCGCAGGTCCCGACGGGCAAGCGCGGCAAGGCGGGCGGCATCAAGCTGGCCGGCTCCGCCGATGAAGCCAAGGGCGTCGCCGCGGCGATCCTGGGCATGACCATCGGCGAACACACGGTCGAAAAGGTGCTGGTCGAACAGGCCACGCCGTTCACCCGTGAATTCTATGCCGCCGTGATCAACGACCCGGAAACCAAGGGGCCGAAGATTCTGTTCTCGACCCTAGGCGGCATGGACGTGGAAGAAGCGGCCGAGCAGGATCCCAACGCCATGCGCGGTCTCGCGGTCGATATCCGCAAAGGCCCCGACGCCGCCGCCGTGCGGGCGATGCTCGACAACGCCGGGCTGGACGGCCTGGAGGACGCTATCGCCGACGTGCTGATGAAGCTCTACACGGCCTACAGCACCAACGATGCGGAGCTTATGGAAATCAACCCGCTGGCGGTGTTGGAAGCGGGCGGTATCTGCGCCCTGGACTGCAAGTTCACCATGGATGACAGCGCCGTGCCCCGGCACGAAGAGCTGGCCAAGACCGGCACGCCGGACAAGCTGACCGGCCTGGAAGCCAAGGGCAAGGAACTGGACCTCAAGTACATCGAGCTTGAAGGCGACGTCGGCGTCCTGGCCAACGGGGCGGGCCTGACCATGACGACCATGGACGTGGTTCGTCATCACGGCGGGACCCCGGCAAACTTCCTGGAAATCGGGGGCGAGGCCTATACCAAGGGCACGGACGCCCTGCGCCTGGTCCTGGACAATCCCAAGGTCAAATCCCTGGTCATCAACTTCTGCGGGGCCTTCGCCCGCACCGACGTCATGACCCAGGGCATCCTCAATGCCTGGGACGAACTGAAGCCGACCCTGCCGACGTTTTGGTCCGTGCACGGCACGGGCGACGTCGAAGCCGTGGCCATGTTGAAAGAACGGTTGGGGGTTGATCCCCTGCCGGATATGAGCGCGGCCTGCAAGGCTGCGGTCGAAGCTGCGAAAGGGGGTGCGAAATGATCATCCGTGGCAGTCACAAGGTGATCGTTCAGGGCATCACCGGTAAGCAAGGTACGTTCTGGGCTGAACGGATGATGGAATACGGCACCCAGATCGTCGGTGGCGTGAACCCGAAAAAAGCCGGGACGGAACACATCGGCGTGCCGGTGTTCGGCTCGGCCGTCGATGCGCAGAAGGGCCTGGAAGACGGCTTCGACGTGTCGATCCTGTTCATCCCGCCGATGGGGGCGAAGGCGGCGGCGTTGGACGCCATCGAAGCCAACGCCAAGGCCGTCGTGATCCTGACCGAGCACATCCCCGTGCAGGACGTGATGTACATCATGTCCGCCGCCAAGGAACGCGGCGTCAAGATCATCGGCCCCAACACGGCGGGCGGCGTGACGCCGGGCGAATGTTTCACGGGCTTCATGCCGGCCTTCAACGACAAGATCTTCAAGCCGGGCAATGTCGGCGTGATCTCGCGGTCCGGCTCGCTCGGCACGCTGATGTGCCTGAACGTGGTGCAGGCCGGGTTCGGTATTTCGGCCTTTGTCGGGATCGGGGGCGACCCGATCATCGGCACCACCACCCGCGATGCGCTGGAAGCTCTCGACGCGTTCGAGAAAACCGACGCCGTGGTGATGGTCGGTGAAATCGGCGGCGCGATGGAAGAGCACGCCGCCGAATACGCCGCGACCATGAACAAGCCGATGGCCGCATTCATTGCCGGTGGGGCTGCGCCCGCGGGTAAGAAAATGGGCCATGCCGGTGCGATCGTCATGGGTGACAAGGGAACCTACAAGTCCAAGGCCGACGCGTTGTCGGCGGCGGGTGTGGCGATCCTGGACACGCCCATGGACGTCGGCCCCGTGTTGAAGGAACGGATGGGCTAAGCGCTCCCATTCCTGCATACGATCTCAACCATTGTCTCGCCGTCACATGAATCGGATAATCCGGTCAACAGTGACGGCGAGGCCCGGTTGAACAGGCGGGTGCCTCACGTCCATTTTTGGAACGATTAGAGGAATTTCCCATGACTCCGCCCGATGGCCACGGCCACGACAACGACCATTTGACCGATTCCGACACCATCCGCACCCTGCATGGCCGTCGGTCGATTCGCGCCTATTCCGACAAACCGGTGACCGACGAACAAGTCACGGCGATCGTCGAAGCAGCGCGCCGCGCTC
>DJHY01000271.1:0-3013 GCA_002433335.1 Rhodospirillaceae bacterium UBA6608
TCGACCTTGGTCGGGTCCTTGCCGCTGAAGGCGCCGCCGCCATGGGGTGACGCGCCGCCATAGGTGTCGACGATGATCTTGCGACCGGTAAGGCCCGCGTCGCCATCCGGCCCGCCGATTTCGAAGCTGCCAGTCGGGTTGATGTGGTAGACGGTTTCGTCCGAAAGCAGATCGGCGGGAATGACCTTGGCCACCACGTCCTTCACATAGGCCTTGAGTTCAGCCTCCTTATCACCCTGATCATAGCCCTTGGCATGCTGGGTCGATACCACGATCGCGGTGCAGGCGACCGGCTTGCTGCCTTCGTACCGCAGCGTGACCTGGCTCTTGGCGTCTGGTTCCAGGAAGGGGGCTGCCCCGGAGTGGCGGTCGGCCGCCATGGTTTCCAGAATCTTGTGGCTGTAATAAAGGGTGGCAGGCATCAGGTCGGGCGTGTCGTTGGCGGCGTATCCGAACATGATACCTTGATCGCCAGCGCCTTCGTCCTTGTTGCCGCTTGCATCCACGCCCTGCGCGATGTGCGCGGACTGAGCGTGGAGGTTATTTTCAAAGCGCAGAGTTTCCCAATGGAAACCATCCTGTTCATAACCGATCCGCTTCACCGTTTCGCGAACGGTGCGTTCAATTTCTTCCTGCGCGCCAGGCGCCCAGGCGCCGTTTTCATAGACGCCCTTGCAGCGGATTTCGCCGGCCAGAACAACAAGCTGTGTCGTCGTGAGCGTTTCGCAGGCAATGCGCGCTTCGGGGTCTTTGGACAGGAACAGGTCGACGATCGCGTCGGAAATCTGGTCGGCGACCTTGTCGGGATGACCTTCGGATACGGATTCGGACGTGAAGAGGTAGTTTGAACGCATGGTTGCTCCAGTCTGATGCTGTGTCTGCGTATAAAGAAATCTTTATGTGCAGCGGGTGCCTTAGCGGCTGCGTCGTCGCGTTGCAACGGCGGCACCCAATAAGCCCAGAGTGAACAAGGCAGGAAGAAAGTTGCCGAAGCGCGAAAATGGCGTGGGCGCCAGCGCCGGCGGAAGGCCGCTATCCAGATAGCCCGCGCGATTTGGGGCGATGGAGCGGACGATTTGGCCACGGGCATCGATGATGGCCGACACGCCGGTAGGCGTTGATCGGATGATGGGCATCCCTTCCTCCAGTGCACGCAAACGCGCCTGGGCGAGGTGCTGGACCGGTCCCCAACTGCCGAACCAGGCATCGTTGGACGGGTTGAACAGGAATGCGGGACGGTCGTCCCGGTCGATTACCTGACCCGAAAAGATGATTTCGTAGCAGATCTGGACGCCCATTTTCAGCGATGGCCGTCCAAGCGTCGCGGGCAAGGTCAGACTTTGTGGGCCGGGCCCTGGCCAGAAGTCCGCGTCGCCAGGCACCAGGCGTGACAGGCCGATGGGCTCCAATATGTGCCGCATCGGCAGATATTCCCCATAGGGAACCAGATGCGCCTTGGAATAGCGGCCGGCGATCGTCGCTTGCGGCGTCACGATCCACACACTGTTGTTGGCACCGGCCAGTTCGCTGACGGGAACGCCATTCTGATCGACCGTCTTGAAATAGACCTTGTCCCCGCCGGTCAGGAGCAGATCGCCCGGTCCCAACAGGCCTGCGAGCCGCGCACGCCAGTCGGGTTCCATGTCGAGATAGGCGGGTATGGCGGCTTCGGGCCAGAAGATGAGGCGGGGTGCCGGGCGCGGCGCGCCGGACAAGATACGCAGCTTCTCGAAGTTGCGATATTCGGCCTCGACCGAATATTTCTCTTCCTGGCCGATATTGGGCTGGACCACGCGCACGCGCGGCGCGCCAGCGGGTGTCAGTGGGGCAGGGGTGATCCAGCCGATTAGGGCCAACAGGACGATCGGTGCTGCAATCACGCCGCCCAGCCGTGCCTGACCATGAACGGCGAACATCAACGCGCCTGCGGCCAATATCACCAGCGCGCCAAGCCCATAGGTGCCGATCACGGTTGCCGAAATGGCGGCGCCCGTTGGCAACAGGATGACGCCAAGCGGATTCCAGGCAAACCCGGTAAACAGCGTCGCACGCAGAAATTCCGTGACGATCCAGCAGGCCGCAAGCATGAAGAGCGAGGCTGTCGGGGACAGCGCGAAGCGATGCGTCATCCACCAAGTGCCCAACGTCGCCAGCCCCGGATAGACTGCCAGATACAGCGAAAGAAGGATCACGGCGCCATAACCGAACCAGTGCGGCATGGCATCCTGGAAGGTGAAGGCGTGCGCGATCCAGTTGAGGCCAAGCGTGAAATGCCCCACGCCGAACAGCCAGCCGCGCAGGAAGGCGGTGCGGCGGTCGGAGGCTTTGGCGATCAGGATGATGAGCGCAGCCAGACACACCAGCGTCACCGGCCAGAGGCTGAGCGGGGCGAACCCGGTGGCGGACAAGAGCCCTGCCAGCAGCGCTGCAACCTTTGGATGACGGTCAAAGGCGGCCTGGATCATGGCGATCAGCGGACCCTGTCCATCGTCGCGCTGGAGCATGCGTCGCTCTTGCCTTGCGTTCCCGAGAGGGCGGACACCGCCAGGAATCCGGCAACGATCAGGATCAGGAAGGCGGCGGAAAGTAGCGCCAGATATTTTTCGATGAATGCCTTGATGGGGCGACCGAATTTCCAAAACAGGATGCCGACCAGCATGAACTGAAAACCGCGGCTCAGGATACTGGCCCAGAGGAAGGTGAAGAGAGGCAGACCGATAAAACCGGCGGTGATGGTGATCAGCTTGAAGGGGATGGGCGTCGCGCCCTTGATCAGGATGATCTCCGCGCCATAGTCCCGCAAATAGCAGGCTGCGACCGGGAATTTTTCCGCCAGGCCCAGGGCGTCGAGTATCTGGGTGCCGATCGCTTCGTAGAGGAAATAGCCGATCGCATAGCCGAACAGCCCGCCCAGCACCGACGCGATGGTGCAGATCAGCCCGAACCGGATCGCGCGTTCCGGCCGGGCCAGGCACATGAGGCCGAGCAAAGGGTGCGGCGGGGTAGGGGAAAA
>DJHY01000271.1:3300-4166 GCA_002433335.1 Rhodospirillaceae bacterium UBA6608
TTGGCCCAGCAAAGGGTGCGGCGGGATAGGGAAAAAGCTGGATTCCATGAAGCTCACGGCGAAGAGCCAGCGTTCGGCATGGCGGTGCGCGGCTTTCGCCAGCGTCCATTGATAGAGCCTGTTGAGCATCGCGGGCCACCTAGCCGAGAAGCCGGCGCGCTGCCAGTGGTTTTGCCAGCTTCGTCATGTTGTGTAACCGACTGGTCGGCCGTGACGTCAGACGGCGTTGACGCCGCCGCGCCGTCTGGGCAAGACCGGCTTCCCTTGTCGTCTGTTTGGTCCGCACGCTTGAATATCTCTTCGATTCCCTGGGACAAGGTGCGGCAACGGGCGGGCGGCGTGACGTTCGCGCTGGTGCTCAATCTGCTGCTGTTGCTGGCGCTCTTCACCCTCTCGCCGTCTTTTCAGCCACCCAAGATGGACCCGCGCCTGCCGGTCACTTTCGAAACGGAAGCAGGCCCAAAAGCTGCCAAGGAAGAAGCCAAGGCGGAGAAGGCCGAGCGGAAGGAAAAAAGCAAGGCTGAGCCGCAGAAGGCAGAGGAGCCTGTCGTTCGACCGCCGGTCAAGGTCGAAAAGCCGGCCGAGCAGCCACCATCCCCTTTTCCGTTCCTGACGCTCAATCGCGAGCAGATGGCGTCGGCCGACATTGGCAAGATGCCTTCGCGTGCGCCGGGCGAAGGCGCGGCAGGACAGGGAGACAGCGCGGCCGTCGCCGGGCCGGGCGAAGGTCCTGGCGGGGTTCAACTGTTCGAGGCGGAATGGTATCGGCGGCCGACCCATGCGGAATTGTCGCCCTATCTGCCCAATGATGCGCCGGCCAATGGCTGGGGGCTGGTGGCGTGCAAGACCATCGACCATTATCATGT
>DJHY01000257.1 GCA_002433335.1 Rhodospirillaceae bacterium UBA6608
CGTGGTCGACCTGGGCGTGATGGTTCCGTACCAGAAGATCCTAGACGCCGCGAAGGAAGAAAAGGCCGATATCATTGGCCTGTCCGGCCTGATTACGCCGTCGCTCGAGGAAATGGTCACCGTCGCCCGCGAGATGGAACGCCAGGACATGCGCCTGCCGCTGCTGATCGGCGGGGCGACCACGTCCAAGGTTCATACGGCGGTTAAGGTCGCGCCGAATTATTCCGGCTCGACCGTCCATGTGCTGGACGCATCCCGCGCCGTCGGCGTGGCCTCGAACCTGTTGAGCGACACCCTGCGCGACAACTATGTCGCCCAGGTCGCCAACGACTACACCGAAATCCGCGACAAGCACGCCGGACGCAACCGGACCGACAATCAGGCCGCCGTCGCCGACGCCCGCGCCAACGGGTTCAAGGGCGAATGGTCATCCTATGCCCCGCCCGCGCCGACCTTCACCGGGTTGAAGGTGTTCGAAGACTACGACCTGGCGGAGTTGACCACGCGCATCGACTGGACGCCGTTCTTCCGCACCTGGGAATTGGCCGGAACCTATCCGGCGATCTTGGACGATGCCAAGGTCGGCGAAGCGGCGCGCAGCCTGAAGGCCGATGCCGACGCGATGCTGCAAAAGATCATCGGCGAAAAATGGCTGACCGCCCGCGCGGTGGTCGGCTTCTTCCCGGCCAACAGCGTCGGCGACGACGTCGAAATCTATGGCGACGACGACCGGAAGCAGGTCGTGACGACGCTCAATTTCCTAAGACAACAGATGAAGAAGGACGCGGGGCGGCCCAATTTCTGCCTCGCCGACTTCATCGCGCCCAAGGCCAGCGGCACGTCAGACTATATCGGGGGTTTTGCCGTGACCGCTGGCCTTGGCATCGAAAAGAAGCTGGCCGAATTCAAGGCCCAGCACGACGACTATTCCGACATCATGCTGAAGGCCCTGGCCGACCGTTTGGCCGAAGCCTTCGCCGAGCGCATGCATGAGCGGGTCCGTCGCGAATTCTGGGGCTATGCCCAGGACGAAACCCTGTCCAACGACGAGCTGATCCACGAGAAATACACCGGCATCCGCCCCGCCCCCGGCTATCCCGCCTGCCCGGACCATACGGAAAAGCGCAAGCTGTTCGACCTGTTGCAGGCCGAAAGCAATGCCGGGGTGGAGTTGACCGACAGCTTCGCCATGCTGCCGGCCTCCAGCGTCTCGGGGTTCTATTTCTCGCACCCGGACAGCCAGTACTTCGGCATCGGGCGGATTTCCAAGGATCAGGTCGAGGACTATGCCCAACGCAAGGGCCAGGACCTGGAAACCACGGAACGCTGGCTGGCGCCGAACCTGGCTTACGAACGCTCATAAGGGCTGCTGAAACGACGTTTCAGCGGCTTGGAATTCGGGGGCCGCTGGCGCATCATGTCGCCATGATTCGCCCGCCCCTTCGCCCCCGATCCCGCCCCTTCGGCGCTAACCTGCCGTGAGCACGGCAGGGGTCCCTTATCCGCAATTGCGCGACGTCCCGGCCCTGGTGGCCGGGCTGCGCCATTGCGCCTGGCTGTCGCCGGACGGCGAGATCGACAGCCCGACACCCGCCGAAGCCGCACGCCGGGTGCGCAGCCAATCCGGCCCGATCATGGTCTGCCATGCCAAGGCCACGGCCAGGCGCCTGAACCTGCAGGGCCTGCCCGCCCTGGACCTGTTGGAATTGTTCGCGTTCTGCCGCCCGGCGCAATTCTGTCTGCCGACGGCGCGGGGCTTGGCCGAAGCCCTGAACCTTCCATTGCCGTCTAACCACGAATCCGAGGCCGAGACCCTGATGCTCGCCGCCTATCGCCTGCTGACCGAACTGCGCGAGGAAGCACGCGGCGACAGCGCCGCCATCGCCTGGGCCATGGGTCGGGGCGGCTGGCCATGGGCCGCATCCGTACTGGCCGCACTGGGGGCCAGGGAAGAGCCTCATTCGTCGTCGGCGCGGCGCGGCCTGCGTATCTGGGAGCGCCTGCCCGAATGGGAAGACGAAGCCCCGCCCCCGCCGCCCGGCAACCAAGCCGTCAGCGCGACCGAGGCCCGGGCGCAACTGGCGCAACTGCTGGGGCGCGGGTCGGAGCAACGGCCGCAACAATCGGATTACGCCGCCGGGGCTGCGGCGGCGTTCCTGCCGCGTGACCGGGCGAGCGAGCCGCGCTTCGTCCTTGCCGAGGCCGGGACCGGCGTCGGCAAGACCCTGGGCTATATCGCGCCGGCCAGCGTCTGGGCCGCGAAGAATCAGGGCACGGTGTGGATTTCGACCTTTACCCGTAACCTGCAACGCCAGCTCGACGCCGAATTGGACCGGCTCTATCCCGACGCCGTGGAGAAAGAACGCAAGGTCGTCGTCCGCAAGGGGCGGGAAAACTATTTCTGCATCCTCAACTACGAAGAAGCCCTGAACCGCGCCATGCAGATGCCGGGCCGCGATTCCATCGCCCTGGGCCTGTTGGCGCGCTGGGCGATGGCGACCCGCGACGGCGACATGGTCGGCGGCGATTTCCCGGCTTGGCTGGCCGACTTGCTGGGGGCCGGGCTGACCACGGACTTGACCGACACCCGGGGCGAATGCGTCTACGCCGCCTGCGCCCATTACGGAAAATGCTTCATTGAACGCTCGCAGCGGCGCGCCAAGCACGCCGAGATCGTCGTCGCCAACCATGCCCTGGTGATGATCCAGGCGGCCATGGGGGGCATAGGGTCTGACGACGGCATGGGCCTGCCGCTGCGCTATGTGTTCGACGAAGGCCACCACCTGTTCAGCGCCGCCGACGGCGCCTTTTCCGCCAACCTGTCCGGGTTCGAGACGGCGGACCTGCGGCGCTGGCTGGTCGGCGCGGAAGAAGGACAGCGTTCGCGCTCCCGCGGCCTGCGCGCCCGGATCGAGGAAATGATCGCCGACGACGACAAGGCCCAGGAAGCGCTCGACGATGTCCTGGCCGCCGCCCGCGCCCTGCCCGGCCCGGCATGGCGGCAACGGATCGAGGGCGCGCCGCGCGGCCCGGCCGAGGACTTCCTGGCCCGCCTGCGGACCCAGGTCCTGGCCCGCTCGGAAGATCAGGACGCGGGCTATTCCCTGGAGTGCGAGCCGCATCCGACGCCGGAAGGGTTGCTCGCCGCCGCCGGCGCGTTGGAAGCCGCCCTTGCCAAATTGGGCAAGCCCATGGGCGAGTTGATCCAGCGCCTGGCCGGAAAGCTCGACGACGAAGCCGACAGCATGGAGACCAAGGAGCGCAACCGGGTCGAAGCGGTAATCCGCTCGCTGGAGCGGCGAGGCCTGACCCAGATCGCCGCCTGGCGCGACATGCTGAAGGCCCTGGCCAAAGGCGAAACGCCTGAGACCTTCGTCGATTGGTTCGCCCTGGAGCGGGTCGGCGGGCGCGAGATCGACGTCTCGTTCCATCGTCATTACGTCGATCCGACCGTACCCTTCGCCCGCGACGTGGCAGGGGAAGCCCACGGCATTCTGGTGACCTCGGCGACGCTGCGCGACATCACCAACGACGACCGCGACCCGGACGGCGACGGCTGGCCCCAGGCCTCGGCCCGCACCGGCGCCGTCCATATGGCCCGGCCCGCCGTGCATGTGGCCGTGCCCTCGCCGTTCGACTACGGCAAGCAGACCCGTGTGCTGGTGGTCGGGGACGTCAACCGCAATTCCGCCGATCAAGTCGCGGCGGCCTACCGCGAATTGTTCCTGGCGTCGGGCGGCGGGGGGCTCGGTCTGTTCACCGCCATCAACCGCCTGCGCGCCGTTCATCAGCGCATCGCCGGGCCGCTCGAAGACCGGGACATTCCCCTTTACGCCCAGCATGTCGACGCCCTGGACACCGGCACGCTGATCGACATTTTCCGGGCCGAGGAAGATGCCTGCCTGTTGGGCACCGATGCGGTGCGCGACGGGGTCGACGTGCCGGGCCGCTCGCTACGCCTGATCGTATTCGACCGCGTCCCCTGGCCGCGCCCGGATATCCTGCACAAGGCCCGGCGCAATGCCTTCGGCGGGCGCGATTACGACGAGGCCCTAACCCGATTGAAGCTGAAACAGGCGTTCGGGCGGCTGATCCGCCGGGCCGGGGACCGGGGCGTTTTCGTCATGCTGGACCGCGCCTTGCCGACCCGATTGGCCGCGGCCTTTCCGGAAGCGGTGGAGATACAACGCCTGGGCCTGAGCGAAGCCGTCGCCCAGGTGAAGACGTTTTTCGCGGATACGCCCGACGACGCCTAAGGCAACAGAGAATCCGCGACCTGCGGCAGGGCGAAGAACGCACCGATGGTGATGACCGCGAACAAGGTCGAGAACAGCGTCCCCGACGAGGTGCGGCGGATATAGACATCCTGCTGCTGGGCCAGAACGAAGCAGCTCGCCCCCGTCGGCAGCGCCGCCAGCATGACAAGGACGATCAGCCAGTCGGCCCGCACATCGAACACATAGGCGCCCAGGACCCAGGTCACCGCCGGATGGATCAGAAGCTTGATGACGACCATCACCGAGACCTCGCCCATGCCTTCGGAGATCGGCTTACCGACCAGGAACAGGCCCAGTGCGAACAACGCCCCCGGCCCCGCCGCCGCCCCCAGCACGGAGGCGTAAGTGTCGACCGGCACCGGCAGCTTCAGGCCGCTGAGCGACCAAACCATGCCGAGCGCGCAACCGATGAACAGCGGACTTTTCAGCAGCCCCCAGATGGAATCGACGAACACATGGGCCAGCCGCCGCCCGGTGCCCTTGCTTTTCCCGGCGACGATCAGAACCTCGGTCACGGCGATGAATACTACCGTCTGAAAGACCGTGGCGATGGCCGCCGGCAGGGCCGCGTCGGGCCCGAACGCGACGATGGCAAGCGGGATGCCCATGTAGCCCGTGTTGGCGAAGACCGAGACCATGGCGAACAGGGACGATTGCGGCATCTCGTTCTTGAACACGAACTGGGACAGGAAATAGGCGCCCACGAAGGTCACGGCATTGCCGCCCAGATAGGCCAGGATGAAGGGCGCGTCGAAGATGGTCGAGGCATCGACCCGCGCCATCGAATGCCCCAACAGAACCGGCAGCGCGACGTAATAGACGAAGCGGTTCAAGGCATCGGTCGAGGACGCGCCCATGACGCCGACGCGCCCGGCCAAGTATCCGGTCAGGATGATGGCGAACACAGGCAGGACGACGTTCAGGATGGGTTCCATGGCGGCTCCGGCGGCATAAGATTTGTGAGGCATCAGGGCTTGACCGTCGAACGGCCACCCACCCATAACGGATGCACCAATATTTATAAAGCGGAGAGCATCTAATGACCAACCTCGCTGAGTCCAATTTGGCGGGAACAACGATCGGCTTCATCGGGCTGGGCCTGATGGGAAAACCCATGGCGCGGAATCTTGCCGCCGCCGGGGCCAAGCTGGTCGTCAACAACCGGTCCCAGGGCGTGATCGAGGAACTGGCCAAGGAAGGCATGACCCCGGCCGCGACCCCGCGCGAGGCGGCGGAGAAATCCGACATCGTGATCTGCATGCTGCCGGACACGCCGACGTTGGAGAAAATCCTGACCGGGCCGGACGGCGTATTCGCCGCCCCGATCCAGGGCAAGCTGGTGATCGACATGGGCACCTCGAAACTGTTGGCGACGCGCGCCTTGGCCGCCAAGGCGCTGGAGCTTGGCGCCGAATATCTGGACGCCCCGGTGTCCGGCGGCACGGTCGGCGCCGAGGCCGGAAACCTGACGATCATGGCCGGCGGGTCGGACGAAGCGTTCGCCCGCGCCGAACCGCTGCTGCAGGTAATGGGCGCCAAGATTACCCATGTCGGCGCGACCGGGGCCGGACAGGTCGCCAAGGCCGCCAATCAGGTCATTGTCGGATTGAACATCGGCGCCGTGGCCGAGGCCCTGTCCCTGGCCCAGGCGGCGGGCGTCGACCCCGGCAAGGTCCGCGAAGCCCTGGGCGGCGGGTTCGCCGATAGCCGCATTCTGGAGCTTCACGGCCTGCGTATGGTCGAGGGCAAATTCACCCCCGGCGCGCGATGCCCGATCCAACGCAAGGACATGGATCAGGCGATGGAATTGGCCGACCATCTGGGGATCGAGCTTCCGGCGACGTCGCTCAGCCGCGATTTGTACGATCGTGTAATCGACGCCGGGGACGGCGACCTGGATCATTCGGGCCTGATCCGCGCCATCCGCCCCGATTGGCCGGTGAATGAACGATAAGCGTGAACGAACGGCGAGGACCTAAACGGCTTTTCGCGCCATGTCCGCCGCGGCGACCGGCAAGGTGAATGTCACTTTGGTGCCTTCGCCGGGCGCGCTGTCGATGTGGATATGACCACCCTGGATCTCCACCAGCGAACGGGTGATCGACAAGCCCAGGCCCCAGCCTTTGTCCGTGGTGAACGGATTCTGGCGACGCTTGGTGAAGGGCTCCAACAGGCGGTCAATCAATTCGGGCGGAATGCCCGGGCCGTTGTCGGCCACCGAAACCTCGACCATCCCATCCGCCTGCACGGCGCTGACCGTGATTGCGCCTGACGGCGGTGTGAACTTGATCGCATTGACCAGCAAATTGAAGAACACCTGCTTGACCGCCCGAACATCCGCCCAGATCGGCGGGATGTCGTCGGGAATATCGAGAGTGACCGAGAGGTCTTTTTGATATGCACGGTCGCGGGCGGCATCGGTGCATTCCGTCGCCAAGACCTTCAAACAGGTCTCCTCGGGCTCATGATGAGACGCGCCTGCCTCGATCGCGGAAATATCCAAAAGGTCTTCGACCAACGACAACAGATACGTCGCGCTGGAATGGATGTCTTTGGCGTACTCGCGGTACTTTCCCGCACCGGGCGGGCCGAAATATTGCTGATGCAGAATGTCGGAAAACCCGATGATCGCGTTCAACGGCGTGCGCAGCTCGTGGCTCATCGTGGCCAGGAATTGCGTCTTCGCCAAGTTGGCGTCTTCGGCCAGGGCCAAGGCGGCGCGCAATTCCTGCTGCACCGATTTTTCCTTGGTGATGTCGACCATGATCGTCAGCAGCACGTTGTCGTGACCTTCGCCGACAGCCATGGGAATCTTGAAGGTTCTGAGATGTCGTTCACCCGTCGCCGGAAAGTTTCGGACGAGTTCTTCGACACTGCGTCTACCGGAATTCACCACATCCCGATCCACGGCTGTCACGGCAGGGACGCCGGCATCCGGAAAAATGTCGGCCCGCGTCTTTCCGACCAACGCATCCGTGGTCGAACCGACCCAGGCCGCGTAGGTCGGATTGGCGACCAGGATCCGGCCTTGCTTGTCCTTCAGGGTCATACCATCGGGCAAACTATCGATAATCGATTGAAGCTGCGCTTCGCTGATGGCCAGGGCTTTACGGGTGGAGATCCGATCATCGACATACGCCAGGATCATCCCCAGGACCATCGTCGCCGGGGTGAAGGTGACGGCGAACGGTAGGCCGATCGTGTTCAAAACCTTTTCCGCAATAGGAGCAGGCAGTTGGGTGAATATCCCAAGAACCGTGACATGCACGACGAAGCCGAACAACAGCAACGACCACCATTTGAGTGGAACCCGTCCCGACCGCCAAAGCGCGCGGAAACCGACGCCAAGGGTTGCACAGGCAATCACCACCGCGACCCCGGTCGGCGCGCCGACGCCACCGAGATAAATGCGATATCCGGCGGAAATCACACCCGCGATCAGCGCGCAGACAGGCCCGCCGAACACGCCTGACAGACTAATGATCACGGACCGTGGATCAAAGATAACACCGGGCGCGACCGTGATCGGGGCCAGCATGCCGACGACACAGACCGTTCCGAACAACACGCCGGACAATACTTTCCCGGTGCTTTCTTCGTTCGGCCATTTCTCCGCGATAAATGCGTAAAGCAGGCAAAGCGACAAAAGCAGCGAAGATGCTTTGGCGAGTTCCGCGACGATCATGTGCTCAGACTACTCTAAAGAATCGCGAATAATAACCAGACCAAAAGTGCAGGTTATCTTATGTAGCCCCGGGGACCATACCCACCTGCCCTGCAGGTTATGCAGGATGGCGCGGCGCACTCAGAAAATGGGTATCGGCACCCGAGATCCGCTCGGTATGACGGACATTCGCCGGAACCTCGATCGACCCGCCGGCGGGACAAGGATGCGTTTCGACCTTCCCGTCGACCTCTAATTCCAGGGTCATTTCTCCGTCGATGATATAGACGAAAAGGTCGAACGGATGCGTGTGCCATTCGTTGAAACGGCCGCTCAGCCATGTCAGTTCATTTGGCTTGTCGTAGCCCTGATCTGTCGCAATACGGCGAAAATCGTCTTCGGTCATGGCCGTCTCCGAGCCGGTTTTTGATGAATTCAATCCGATTATCCACCGCCGCCAAGCCGAGGTTCAAGCTCACTTTGCAGGCGATTATGTGGCTAATTTTTTAGCAATGCCAAATTTCAGCTTAATTTTTATTCATTTTTGCACAGAGTTTCCCGTCCACTGCAGGCCGGGAGGAAATCATAAATAGCTGGCACTAAATGAGAATCCGCCTCGAAGGGCTCTTGGCACGGGACTTGCTTTTTGCAATTGCGAAGTGCGGGCCTAAAGACCCGCCATCGCCTTTGATGAACAACAACCGAGGCACCAAGAAACGACGATGCGTGTAATGCTGATCACCGATATTCCCGACGCGCTGGACGCCATCAAGGCCCACGCCCTGGGAACGAATGGTTCGGCGCATGAGGTCGTTGCCCTCGCTGCGCCCAACGAAACCCTCACCGACAAGGCCCGCGACGCCGCCCCCGACGTTTTGGTCGTGCATGTCGCCGCGCCCGGTGAATATCCCTTCACCGAACTACAATCCCTGAGCGAGACGGCCCCAATGCCGATCATGTTCCTGGCCGACGACGAGCGCCCGGAACTGATGGCCGAGGCCTCGCGCGCCGGGGTTAACGCCTATCTGCCGGTCGAAGCGGGTCTTAAATCCTTCCCGACCCTGGCCGAATGGACGCGTGCCCAATTCCTGACCATCCGCGAATTGAAGAAGCGGCTGAAGGAAAAGGAAGACAAGTTGGCCGACCGCATCACCATCGAGCGGGCCAAGGGCATCGTCATGAAGCTGAAGGGCTTGGAAGAAGACACCGCCTATCACGAGATCCGCAAGCTGGCCATGAAACGGTCGCAGCCGATGCGCGTGGTGGCGGAACAGATCATCGATACGGAAAGCCTGGTGATGTGCAAGGGCTGAGGCCCGGGAAAGCGCACAGGCTATAGAATTCTAAGTCCATCTCCTCCCAAGACGGACTTAGTGAAGGCGGCGGGTCGGTATCGACAGCCACTCTCCTCGGGACCCGCCGCCTTCCATTTTTCATTTCCGGCCATCTTTCATTTCCGGATAAGAAATTCAGACGTGTCAGGTCACGCTGCGCCCATCGGCAGGGCCGCGATGTCGGCGGCATCGACCTGGGCCATCGGCTTGGCGATCTTCCAGGTTTGGCTGTCCTTGGCCGCCCCCATGACCGCGATCACGGTCTCGACATCGGGGCAGCCGTCCTCATGACATCGCAGTTCGGACACCATCAAAGTGGCCTCGTCACCGAGCCCCATGCGCCCCCGCACCAAGTCCTTGATCCGCTGGGCGCTGCCGTCCGGCTTGGCCCGGGATAAACCGAGAATATCGTCCATGATGTTCTCCGCTCTAAAAAGGTTTGGACCGGGTGCGACATCCGCGCCCGGTCCGAAAATTACGACAGCAACGGCTGCGCGATCCGCATCACTGCGACCGCGCCCGATTCATCGGCCGCAACCAGGGTCGAGCCATCGGCTGTCCAGGCCAGCGCCGTGACCGCGTGGCCGCTCGACGGCCGGGCGATCATCGCCGTTTCCTGTTCGACCGTGCCGATCAGAACCGTGCCGTCGGAATAGCCACCGGCAACCACACGGTCGGTCGGATGGGCCGCGACATGGCGGACGACGCCGTCATAGACGTAGCCGAATTCCAGCGGCGGCTTGCCCGACGGGCCCTTGCCGGAACAATCCCAAGACGTCACCGTATCGGCGCCCGAGGCGGCGATGTATTGGCCATCAGCGGTCCAGGCCAGCGAGCGGATCTTGGACGGATAGCCCGACATCCGCATGCCGGTCTTGTCCTTCCATCGCCAGCAATGCATTTCCTTATCCTGCATGGCGGTGACGATGAATTTACCGTTGGGCGACCAGGAAACCGCCGTGTGCGAGCCGTGCCATTCCAATAGGACCGGCTTCTGGTTCGCATCGGTCAGGGTATAGACGGTGACCCCATTGTAATGAGCGGCGGCAATGCGGGTGCCGTCCGGTGAAAAGGACAGGCCGGCCACCGTCGACGGATGATCGTCGGACGTCAGGACCGTTTCGCCTTCGGCATTCAGAACCGTGACGGTCTTGCCCGCGGCGAAAGCCCGCAGCCCCTTGGCCGAATTCACCGCGACCTGACCGACCCAGGGACCGCCTGTATCGGCCAGCTTGGCGACCGTCGCCCCCTTTAGGGACAGCAGTTCCCCGCCGTCGGTGCCAATCAAAACGCCGTCGCCATCGATATCGGCGGTCGCCGCGATCGGCGTCGCGGACAGTTTGGCCAGTTCCGTCGGCTGCGCGCCATCCAGAACCAATCCCAGTCCACGAACCGTCCCGTCGCCATAACCGATAACCGCCCGGGCCTGGGTCGGTTCGATCACGACAAAGGTCGGCTCAACCCCCAAGGCGACGCCTTCGGTCAGGGTCACCGACGGCGATACCATGCGCGCGCCGACGTCGGGGTTGCCTGTGGTCGCCAGCCCCATGGCTGCCGGATCGAACGAAGTCGTGCTCATCCTCATGCTTCCTTCCGTCATGCCGCGACCGTACAAGCCTGAAACGCGGCGTTCAGTTCCGTCGCATCCAGATTGCGGCCGATGAAGACCAGCCGCGACGAGCGCGAATCATTGGCCCAGGGCGCACCCCAGGCGGAATCCATGACCATATGGACGCCCTGGAAGACATAGCGGTTTTCCTGCCCTGAAAGGTTCAGGATCCCCTTGGTCCGCAGCACGTCGACGCCCCGGTCCATGATGAAGCCGCGGATCCAGTTGGAGAACTTCTCCGGCTCGATCGGGCTTTCCGTCGACAGGCTGACCGAGACGATATCCTCGTCGTGTTCGTGGTCGTCTTCTTCGTCCAGCAAGCCGGGCTCGAACTCCAGCACACGGGACAGGTCGAACGCCCCCCGGTTCAGAACGTCGTTGACCGGCACCTGGCTACGCACGGTCTCGATCACCTTGGCCATGCGGTTGAGGCTCGAGATCTTGGCCTTTACGGCGTTCAGCGTCTCGCCTTCGACCAGGTCGGTCTTGTTCAACAGGATGATATCGGCGAAGGCGACCTGTTCGGCCAACTCGTGTTCCTCATCCACGGCATCCAGGAAATGCCGGGCGTCGACCACGGTCACGACGGCGTCCAAGGCGACCTTGGCCTGCACGTCTTCATCCACGAAAAAGGTTTGAACCACCGGCGCCGGATCGGCCAGGCCCGTGGTCTCGATGATCATGCCGTCGAAATCTTCGGCGCGTTTCATCAGCGTTGAAATGATGCGGATCAGATCGCCGCGCACGGTGCAGCAGATGCACCCGTTGTTCATTTCGAAGATTTCTTCGTCGGCGTCGACGACCAGATCGTTGTCGATGCCTTCCTCGCCGAATTCGTTGACGATAACGGCGTATTTCTTACCGTGCTGCTCCGTCAGGATGCGGTTCAGCAGGGTCGTTTTTCCGGCGCCCAGATAACCGGTGATGAGCGTAACGGGCACCTTTGCCTGTTGCATGTGGGTAGCTCTCCCTTGTGCTGGACGGTCCGCCCACCCTTGGGCGGACCGTATCGTCGTTTCATCCTTTGTGGGGGCGGCGCGTTGTCCCGACACGCCGCACCCCGGTTCCGGGTCCGTTCGTTCCCGGCTTACATGGCGCCGAAGATGAGGCCTTCCACGTTTTCAAGGGTCAGGAACATGCCGACGCCGGCAACCACGGCACCGCTCAAGCGGGCTTCGATGGCGGTCGACTCGGTGGCCTTCCAGACCTTCAGGGCAACCGTGCCGGCGGCGATAGCCATGGCGTACTGGGTCACGCCCAGGCCGATCAGATAGCCGACCAGGACCTGCGCGCCCATGGCGGCTTCCTGCTGCGCCATCGAGTCACCGAAGGCCGATCCGTGGAACAAGCCGAACGCGGCGAAGATCGCCATCGCCGGAACCAGGCTCAACGCCCGGCCGGAAATCACGACCGCACCCAAAGCCAACAGCGAGAAGCCGATGACGATTTCCTTGGCCGGCAGACCGACACCCATCGTCATCATCAGGCAACCAGCCAGCATCGCAACGATATAGGCCGCCGGCGCGGTGAAGCGATGACCGGTGTACAGCGCCGCGATCCCCATCAGCAGCACGAAGAACAGATGATCAAAGCCCAGCAGCGGGTGGCCGACACCGGACAACACGCCGTGAGCGAAGGTGGTCATCGGGGCGCCGTTCAGGGGGTGGTGGGCAAGCGCCGGGTCGGCGGCCACGGCGGCCACGGTGCCAACGGCCAGCGCGGGAAGCACTTTGGTGAGTTTGCGAGCGTTCATTTTAGATACCTCTCTGTCTCAATGAGTTTATGTGCCGGCCCACCGCCTTTGATGGCGCCCCGGCGATTGTCCTTAGTAAACCTTGTAGGGCAGGAACTTGCCGTTCAGGGTGATGACCACGCGGTCGCCCTTGGGGTCGGCCTTGCGGTCGATGTCCATGCTGAAATCGATCGCCGACATGATGCCGTCGCCGAATTCTTCTTCGATCAGGGCCTTGAAGGTGGTGCCGTAGACCTGGACCAATTCGTACAGACGATAGATCAACGGATCGGTCGGCACCGGGTTGTCCAGCGAGCCGCGCGACGGCACGGTCATCAGCATGGCGATTTCTTCTTCCGACAGGTTCAGGCCCATGGCGTTGGCCGCGGCCGTCGCCTGTTCCTTGGTCATGGACATCTGGCCCAACAGGGCGGCGGTCACCCATTCCTTGGACAGGCCGACCTTTTCGGCCACGTCGGCCCACTTGATGTCTTTCATGATCTTGTGGGTGACGATTTTTTCGGTCAATTCGGCGCGAGTCATAAAAAGTGTCTCCTTCGTTGATGACGTATGCGAATTGTGGGTCAAGCCTGAGCGCGCAATGCGCCCGGGCCGGTTTCGTCCGCGCCGTCCATTGCCGCGGCAGGACGGACGACGGGCGGGTTCCGTGGGTCGTAGTTCGGCGACGCCAGCTCTTCCTTGAAGCTGACGGAGCGATTGACCAGGAATTCAATCAGGTGGTTGCGCACCGGGTAGTAATTTGCGTGGGTGTGCATGTTGTTGCGGGTGCGCTCACGCGGTAGGGTGTTCTCCACGATCTCGCAAACGCGGGCGTCCGGACCGTTGGTCATCAGCACGATCTTATCGGCCAGCAGGATGGCCTCATCGATGTCGTGGGTGATCATGAACACGGTCTGCTTGGTTTCCATGCAGATGTTCAGTAGCTCGTCCTGAAGCGAGCCGCGGGTCAGCGCGTCCAGCGCCGAGAACGGTTCGTCCAGCAGCATGATCTGCGGTTCGATCGCCATGGCGCGGGCGATGCCGACGCGCTGTTTCATGCCGCCCGACAACTGCGACGGCTTTTTGTTTTCCGAACCGGTCAGATGCACCAGGTCGATGAACTTCTGACAATGCGCATACAGGTCCTTCTTCGGCATGCGCGGCCATTTCGAGGTCACGGCAAAGGCGATGTTGCCCATCACCGTCATCCACGGCATCAACGCATGGCTTTGAAACACCACGGCGCGGTCGAGCGACGTACCGGTGACTTCCTGGCCCGAGACAATGACGTTTCCGGCGCTGGCCGTGGCGAGGCCCGCAAGGATGTTCAACAGCGTCGTCTTGCCGCAGCCGGAATGGCCGATCAGGCAGACGAACTCGCCGGGATCGACGGAGAACCACAGGTCGTCGAAGACGGTGGTTTCGCCCGACCCGTCCGGAGACGGAAAACGCTGAGCCAGGCCTTCGACGCTGATGCGGGGCTGAATTTTTGTCGTGCTCTCGGTCATCTATAAGTGCTCCGTTGCTTGTCTTATTCGGCGTAGGTGACGAGACGCGTCAGGTAGGACAGAACCATGTCCAACAGCATGCCGATGACCCCGATGAAGAAGATCGATGCGATCACGTTGGTGATCGACAGGTTGTTCCATTCGTTCCACACGAAGTAGCCGATGCCCGTACCGCCCACGAGCATTTCGGCGGCGACGATCACCAGCCAGGCGATGCCGATCGAAATCCGCATGCCGGTCAGGATCGTCGGCGCGGCGGCGGGAAGAATGACGCGGAAGGCGGTGCGCAGATGGCCGACCTCGAGCGTCTTGGCGACGTTCAGCCATTCCTTGCGCACACTGGCGACACCGAAGGCGGTATTGGCCAGCATCGGCCAGACCGAGCAGATGAAGATCACGAACACGGACGAAATCACCGAGTCCTTGATCGTGTAGAGCGCCAGCGGCATCCAGGCCAGCGGCGAGACCGGCTTCATAATCTGAATGAACGGGTCCAGCGCTTTATAGAACAGCGGCGACATCCCGATCAGAAAACCCAACGGAATAGCGATCACCACGGCGAAGCCGAAGCCGATCAGCACGCGCAGGATCGAATACCCCAATTGAATACCGATGCCCTTGTCGTTGGGTCCGGCGTCATAGAACGGATTCAGGACATGTTCCCAAATCTGTTTGGCCACCTCGAGGGGCCCCGGCATCGCCGAGGCCCCCTTGGCAGTAGCCCCCATCAAGGCGGCGTAAGCGGGGTCCATGCCCTCGGCCGAACCCGTGCCGGCAGGCAGCAGAAGTTGCCAGAGCCCCGCGAAGGCGAACAACAGCGCGATCGACAGGATGATGGCACGGGATTGCAGTGACATGGACTTCATAGATCCCTCTTACGTTCTCTTGATGGCAAAGGACTCGACGTATTCTTCCGGCTTCGTCGGATCGAACGTCTTGCCCATGATGGTGTAGTTTTCGTAGGTCGTTTTCGGCGGCGTGCCGTACGGCCCGGTCAGTTTCATCTCGCTCATCAGCTTCTGAGCATCGGTGGCGAGATAGACCTCTTCGGCGACCTTCTTGTAGTCGACGTCGCCCTTGACGTAGCCCCACCGCTTCATCTGCGACAGGATCCACACGGCCATGGAATGCCACGGGAACGGGTCGAAATCGATCCGGTCCGGGACCTTCTTGACGTTGCCGAGGCCGTCCGCGTACGTGCCGACAAGCACCTGCTCCAGAACCGTGACCGGCTGGTTGAGGTAGTTCTTCGGCGAGATCGCCTTGGAGATCTCCTTGCGGTTGGATTTGACCGACGCGAAGTCGGTGGCATCCAGGATCGACTTCCACAACGCCAGGAAGGTGTTGGGGTTTTCGTCGATGAAGGCCTTGGAGGCAGCGAAGGCGCAGCAGGGGTGCTTTTCCCAGATGTCCTTCGTCAGCTTGTGGATGAAGCCGACGCCGTCATAGACCGCGCGCTGGTTGAACGGGTCGGGCGAAAGATAGCCGTCGACGTTATCGGCACGCAGGTTGGCGACCATTTCTGGCGGCGGCAG
>DJHY01000218.1:0-29529 GCA_002433335.1 Rhodospirillaceae bacterium UBA6608
CCACCGCCGAAACCTGCTCGGTCGAGGAACAGAAGGCCACCGCGTCGGGCGGGGCCGAGGGATGATAGGATTCGTCGCGGCCGTGCTGTTCGCGGACGGCCTGGGCGGTGGACAAATTGTCCGCGCCGACGATGGCGGCCAGGGCGTCCAGCAGGTCGCCGTCGACCGCCGCGGACGCGGGCGCCGTTACTTGCGTCGTGTTCATCTTAGATAGGTTTCCCCGATACCTTGGCTTGCAGCTCTTCTACTTGGCTGCGGATGGTATCCATGTGCGGATTGATCGCCAACGCCTTTTCCATGACGCGAATGGCGTCCTTGTCCCGGCCCATGTCGGCATAGATCAGGCCCAAGCCCGACAGCGCGCCGAAATGGCGGGGCTCCAACTCCAACGTGCGTTGGATATCGAGGACCGCATCGGGATAGCGCCCCATCATGTAATAGGCCGTGGCCCGCTTGTTCCAGGCTTCGGCATGCTCGGGGGAAAGGCTGATGACGTCGTTGAAATACTTCACCGCGGTCTCGAACGCGCCTTTGTTCAGGGCGATAACACCGCGCGCCATGGCGTTGTCGACCAATTCCTGACCGGTGATCGTCCAGGTTTGCCAGATTCGACGTTCGATGGCCTGTGCTTCTTCGGCATTCTTGGTCGCGGTCAGGGCCGCGAACAACGCGTCCAGGACGGGATCCTTCTGATCGGCTTTCGCCGCCCCACCCGCCAGCATGACGACCATCAAGGCCGCCAGCGATATCGTCCGCCAAGCGTTCATAAGCAAAAGACTACGCCGTTGCATCGACGCCGCCAAGGGCCGCCAAGCCCCAAACGCGGACAAGTTCGGTCACGACGTGGTGATCGCGACCTCGCGCGGGTCCGTATCCAAACCGCCAGTGCAATGCAGGGTCCGGTCGGGCCCCATCAATTGCGGCGGCAGCAACGTGACCTCCAACTTGACCGTGGCCAACAGGTGTTCGCGCAACTGCGTTGGGCGGGTGAAGTTGCCCCAACCGTCATGGGTGAAGATTTCTTCCAGGTACCAGCCGGGATCGCCCTTGTGCCCCCGGCTGCGCCCGGCCAGCCCGTTGGCGACGCGCCCGTACAGCTCCAGGCACATGCCCTCGGTCGGGGCCGAATAGCGTTCGCGCGCGGTCAGGAAGATGACGATCTGCTTTTCCCGCCAGTCGTAGTAGGCCCCGGTGGTCGGCGCCATCGGCAGGAACCCGTTATCGACCAGCCGCTGGCCGACCTGAAGCAAATCCTGCTTCAGCCGGATCATGCCCAGGTCCATCAGGGTAACCGGCTCCGCCGCCAGCCAATCGAGGGTTGAGTTCGCCCGGGCCTCGCCCGAAGGACGAACGGCCAGGAATAAGGCGAGGCTTCCCAGGAGCACCGCTCGCCCGAGAAACCGTGAACAAGGCTTCATGAGACTGCTCCGTCACTATCATGCCCCGCGAGGCGTTTCGCGGCGGCGATGCGACGAGCATATCACCAAATACGCACATTGTGCGACATAAATATGCACTGAGTGCGGGTTATCGAAAAGCCTAGCTTATTCCGGCAGGCTTTGGCCCGCCGGTCGCCCAGTCGAGCAGCTCGACCGTGTGGACCACTGGCATGCCGACGGCGTCCTGCAGCTGCATCATGCAGCCGATGTTGCCGGTCGCCATGACCTCGGCCCCCGTGCGCTTCACGTTGGCGGCTTTGCGGTCCTTGAGCCGCGCCGAGATTTCCGGCTGCATCATGTTGTAGGTCCCGGCGGACCCGCAGCACAGGTGCCCTTCCAGCGGTTCGCGAACCTCGAACCCGGCCTGGGTCAGCAGGTCCTTGGGCGGTTTGGTCAGCTTCTGCCCGTGCTGCATGGAGCAGGCGGAATGATAGGCAACCACGGGCCGGGCCTCACCGGTCAGGGCCGCCGTATCGACGCCCAGGTCGATCATGACCTCGGTCACGTCGCGGGTCTTGGCCGAGATCGCGGCGGCGCGCGCGGCCATCGCCCCGTCGCGGCGGAACATCCAGCCGTAATCCTTGACCGTCGTGCCGCAACCCGACGCATTGATGACGATGGCGTCGATTTGGCCGTGCGCGGCCTCGGCCCGCTCCCAGGCCTCGATGTTGGCCCGGGCCTGGGCGTGGCTTTCGTCTTCCTTGCCCATGTGGTGGACCAAAGCGCCGCAGCAGCCCTGCCCCTGGGCGACGACAACGTCGCAGCCGTGGCGGGTCAACAGACGCACCGTGGCCTCGTTGATCGCGGGGTTCAGAACCTTCTGCGCGCAGCCGGTCATCAGCGCGACGCGCTTTTTCATCGGGCCCTTGGCCTTGAACACCTGGGGCCGGTCCATGTCGGTCGGGCCGTGAATGCGCGTCGGCGCCAGGCCCAGCATCGCCCCCAGCCGTCCCGGCATGACCCGGGCCAGCGGCCGCGCCAGCCAGGCCCCGATCAGCATCAGGCGGAACCGTTCCGGATAGGGCAGGACCATCGTCAGCATCCGGCGCAACAGGCGGTCCATCAACGGGCGCTTGTACTCGCGTTCGATCTTGGCCCGCGCGTCGTCGATCAGATGCATGTAGTCGACGCCCGACGGACAGGTCGTGGTGCAGGACAGACAGGTCAGACAGCGGTCGATATGGGTAACGTGATTTTCCGTCGGCTTGGTGTCGCCTTCCAGCAAGCCTTTGATCAGATAGATGCGCCCGCGTGGGCTATCCAACTCGTCCCCCAACAGGGTGAAGGTCGGACAGGTCGCGGTGCAGAACCCGCAATGCACGCATTTCCGCAGGATGTCGTTTGCCTGCTGAATATGCGGATCGGAGAGTTGCGTCTGGGTGAAGGTTGTTTGCATCTTCCGTGCCTTGTCCTAAACGCCCGCGACCATGCGACCGGGGTTGAGAATGCCTTCCGGATCGAACGCGCCTTTGACCCGTTTCGACAGTTCGGCGAGCGGTTCCGGTTGGGGTTGGAACACGTCGACCGTCTGGCGCACGTCGGCGGCGGCGCGGATCAGGGTGGCGTGGCCGCCGCAGTCCTGGATCGCGGCGCGGACGGCGCCCGCCCCGGCGTCAGCGCGGGGATCCAAGGCGAACCAGATCAGCCCGCCGCCCCAGTCGTAGAAGACCTCGCCGCCCAGGGCGTCGATCAGCCGACGGCCCACGCCCGGCCCCGCCGTCGGCGGGACGCTGATGCGCCAGACTTGGCGGTCCGCCAGATCGCCCGCGAAGGGCTTGGCGTCGCGGACTTCGCGCCAGAAGGCGACGGAGTTATGGGAATGCAGTTCCTCGACCGCGCCCAGTTTGCCGAACATCCCGCGCAGGGCATTGCAGCGGTGTTCGACGCTGGGCCCCGGCCCCTCGATGCGCACGGCGGTCACCGCCGAACCGGCACCGGACACGTAGCCCACGCCCGAGCGCGCCGCCACGTCGGCGGGCAGATGGGCCGCGCCCGCGACCTCGTGGCTGGAGCCCAGAGCGTCGCAGAGCGCGCCGACGGCGGTCGTGTCGTCCGTCCCCATCAACAGGACCGTGCGGGTCTTTTCCGGGCGGGGCAGAACCTTCAACGTGACCTCGGTCATCACCGCCAGAGTGCCGAACGACCCGGCCATCAGTTTCGACAAATCGAAGCCGGTGACGTTCTTCATCACCCGCCCGCCGGATTTGAATACCTCGCCCCGGCCCGACACGGCCTGGAAACCCAGGAAGTGGTCGCGCGCGGCCCCGGACTTGACCCGCCGGGGGCCGGACAGGTTGGCCGCGATCACGCCGCCGATGGAGCCCGTCGCCCCCGCGCCGCTTGCGTTGCCGTACAGAACGCCCAGGTCCATGGGCTCGAACTGCAATTCCTGATTGGCATCGGCCAGGGCCTGTTCAATCTCGGCCATGGGGGTCGCCGGACCGACGGTCATCACCAGTTCGCCCGGATCGTAAAAGGAAATGCCCGACAAATTGGATAGGTCGAGCACGCGGCCCGCCTGGACCGGGCGGCCGAAGCCGTCCTTGGTCCCGCGCCCGCGAATTTCCAGGGGCGTCGCCTCGGACACCGCCCATTTGACGGCGTCGAGCACTTGCTCCGCGTTATCCGGTTTCAAGATTTTGGTCATGGGATGGTCCAGATCAGAAGCGGGGGATATCGGGGAACGGCACCTGGCCGCGCGAGATATGCATGCGGCCCAGCTCGGCGCAGCGGTGCAGCGTCGGATAGACCTTGCCCGGGTTGAGCTGATGGTTGGGGTCGAACGCGCATTTGACCCGCTGCTGCTGCTTCAGGTCGTCCTCGGTGAACATCTCGCCCATCAGGTCGCGCTTTTCGACGCCGACGCCGTGTTCGCCGGTCAGCACGCCGCCGACCTCGACACAGAGTTTCAGGATATCCGCGCCGAATTCCTCGGCCTTGTCCAATTCGCCCGGCTGGTTGGCGTCGAACATGATCAGCGGGTGCAGGTTGCCGTCACCGGCGTGGAACACATTGGCGACGCGCAGGCCGTACTTGGCCGACATCTCGTTCATGCGTTGCAGGACCAGGGCCAGCTTGTTGCGCGGGATGGTGCCGTCCATGCAGATGTAATCGGGCGACATCCGGCCGACGGCAGGGAAGGCATTCTTGCGCCCCGACCAGAACGCGGCGCGTTCCTCTTCGTTCTCGCTGATCCGGGAATAGACCGCCCCCTCACCCTTGGCGATCTCGCCGACGCGCTCGATCAGGTAATCGACCTCGACCTGCGGGCCGTCCAGCTCGACAATCAACAGCGCCTCGACGTCCAGCGGATAGCCCGCGTGGACGAATTCCTCGGTCGCGTGGATCGCAGGCTTGTCCATCATCTCGATCCCGCCGGGGATGATCCCGGCGTTGATGATCGCGGCGACGCAATCGCCGCCCTGTTCCGACGAATTGAAGCCGAGCAGCACCGCCCGCGCCGTCTCCGGCTTTTTCAGGATACGCACCGTAACCTCGGTGATCACGCCGAGCAGCCCTTCCGAGCCGGTCAACACGCCCAACAGGTCATAGCCGCCGGAATCCAGATGCTTGCCCCCCAGGCGCAGGACCGTGCCGTCCATCAGCACCATTTCCACACCCAGAACGTTGTTGGTCGTCAGACCGTATTTCAGGCAATGCACCCCGCCCGAGTTCTCGGCGATGTTGCCGCCGATGGAACAGGCGATCTGCGACGACGGGTCGGGCGCGTAATAAAAGCCGTCGCCTTCCACCGCCTTGGTGATGCCCAGGTTGGTCACCCCCGGCTGCACCACGGCGCAGCGGTTGGGATAATCGATTTCCAAAACCCGGTTGAATTTAGACAGGCCCAGGGTGATCGCATCGGCCAGCGGCAGCGCCCCGCCCGATAGGCCGGTCCCGGCGCCGCGCGGCACGATCTTCACCCCGTGCTCATGACAATATTTAAGGATCGCCGAAACCTGCGCCGTGGTTTCCGGCAGGACGACGACCAAAGGCAACTGGCGATAAGCCATCAGGCCGTCGCATTCGAAGGCCTTCAACATAGCGTCGTCGGCGATCACCCCTTCGCCCGGGACGATGGCCCGCATGGCGGCGACGATATCGGCGCGGCGATCAAGGACGCCCTGGTCCGGGTCAGGCATCTGCATGGTCTGGACACTCCCTGCGCGCGGGCGTTGGCCGCCGGGCGCGCATTCTTGTGGTCGTCGTTTCTTATTCTACGGGATTCCCCGGCCCCGGGAAACCGGGGCCGGGGGCCCAATCATGAAAACCCAGAAAGGGCCGTTATTTGACTTCGTGATTGGCCATCAGTTCCAGGGCCCGGACCATCGCGGAATGGTCCCAACCGGCCCCGCCGTTGGCTTTGCAGGCATTGAACAATTCCTGCGCCGTCGCCGTGTTCGGCAGGGACAGGCCCATTTCCTTGGCCCCGGACAGCGCCAAGTTCAAATCCTTCTGATGCAGTTCGATGCGGAAGCCCGGATTGAACGTGCGGTTGATCATGCGCTCGGCATGGACTTCCAGAATTTTCGAATTGGCGAAGCCACCCATCAGGGCCTGGCGCACCTTGGCCGGATCGGCCCCGGCCTTGGACGCGAACAACAGGGCTTCGGACACGGCCTCGATGTTCAGGGCGACGATGATCTGGTTGGCGACCTTACAGGTCTGGCCGTCACCGGCCCCGCCGACCAGGGTGATGTTCTGGCCCATCAGTTCGAACAGCGGCTTGGCGCGGTCGAAATCTTTTTTGGCCCCGCCGCACATGATGGTCAGGGTGCCGGCCTTGGCGCCGACTTCACCGCCGGACACCGGGGCATCGACCCAACCGGCGCCCGCCTTCTTGATCTTCTTGGCGAACTCCTTGGTCGCCAAGGGGGCGATCGACGACATGTCGATGACCAGCTTGCCCTTCAGGTTGGCGGAAGCCACGCCGTTGGCGCCGAACAGGACTTCTTCGACCTGGGGCGTGTCGGGGACCATGGTGATGATGATCTCGGACTTCTGCGCGACCTCTTTCGGCGTCGCCGCGAACACGGCGCCGCCCTTGGCCAGATCCTTGGGCATGGGCTTCTTGCGCTTCAGCGCGATGATCTTGTGTCCAGCGCTTTGAAGATGCGCGGCCATGGGTGCGCCCATGATGCCGAGGCCGATAAATCCGATGGTTGCCATGATACTTGTCCCCTCCTGGTTGGCCTGACGGCCTGAATGGTGTGACTTTACGTTAAAGGCATGATTGCAGACGTTTTACCGCGAATGCGGCAAAAACCAATGGCCCGGCCCGGATTTTTCCGCAGGCCGGGAAAATCCCCGAAACGGGAGACGCCGGATCAGGCCGCCTTGGACGCCGCCTCGGCGGCGCGCAGCCAGCCCAACCCTTCGACCGTGCCCGCCGCCGGGATGTATTCGCAGCCGACCCAGCCGTCGTAACCGATGGCGTCCAGATGGGCGAAGAAATGGGTGTAGTTGATTTCGCCCGTGCCCGGCTCATGACGGCCCGGGTTGTCGGCGATCTGAATATGCGGGATGCGCGCCAGCAGGCGTTCGACCGTCCGGCACAGGTCGCCTTCCATGATCTGCATGTGATAGGCGTCGTACTGGAAATACAGGTTGTCGTGCCCGACATCGGCCAGCACCCGTTCCGTCTGGGCCGAGGTGTTCAGGAAGAAGCCTGGGATGTCGCGGGTGTTGATCGCCTCGACCAGCAGTTTGATCCCGGCGTCGGCGAATTTGGGCGCGGCGAATTTCAGGTTTTCGACGAAGGTGTCATGGGCCTTGGCCGGGGCGACGCCGGCCTCCGGCACGCCAGCCAGGCAGTTGACCTGCTTGCAGCCCAGCGCCGTCGCATACTCGATCGCCTTGCCCACGCTGTCGCGGAATTCGGATACCCGGTCCGGCAGGCTGGCCAGCCCCCGTTCGCCCGCCGCCCAATCCCCCGCGGGCAGGTTATGCAGCACTTGGGTCAGGCCGTTCGATTGCAGGGCATCGACCAGATCGGCGGCGGCGTAATCATAGGGGAACAGATATTCCACGCCCTTGAAACCGGCCTGGGCGGCCGCCTTGAAGCGGTCCATGAAATCCACTTCCTGGAACAGCATGGTGATGTTGGCGTTGAAACGGGGCATGGGTGTCTCCTGCGGTACGTCGTGATCTTTGCGATTTCGGATGGTCTTTGAGAACAGGTTAGCGGCGAGGTCGGGCGGGAGGCAACCGGCAGTGGATTCCGGTTGAAGATGCCTCCCGCCCTCCTCGCAGGGACCTCTATTCGGCGGGCTCCATCGCCCGCGCGCCGGAAGCCGGCGGCTGGGGAACCCCGTCCGGGCCCAGGGTCGGGTCCAGGCACAGGATTTCCTCGAACTCGTTGACGGCGTCGATCTCGGCCCCCATGGCGACGTTGGTAACGCGCTCCAGGATGAATTCCAGGACCACGGGCACGCGATACGTCTTCATCAGTTCCTGCGCCCGGGCGAAGGCTTCCTTGAACTCATTGGGGCTTTTGACGCGGATCGCCTTGCAACCCAGGCCCTCGGCCACGGCGACATGGTCGACGCCGTATTCGCCCAGATCCGGCGCGTTGATGTTCTCGAACGACAGTTGGACGTTGTAATCCATATCGAAGCCGCGCTGCGCCTGACGGATCAAACCCAGGTAGGAATTGTTCAGCACGACGTGGATGTATGGCAGATGGAACTGCGCGCCGACGGCCAATTCCTCGATCAGGAACTGGAAATCGTAATCGCCCGAGACGGCGACGATTTCCTTGTCCGGGCAGGCCTTGCGCACGCCCAGTGCCGCCGGAAGGGTCCAGCCGAGCGGCCCCGCCTGGCCGCAGTTGATCCAGTTGCGCGCCCCGTAGACATTGAGGAACTGCGCCGCCGCGATCTGCGACAGGCCGATGGTGGTGACGTAGCAGACGTCTCGCCCGAAGGCTTCCTTCATTTCCTGATAGACGCGCTGCGGCTTCAGCGGCACTTGGTCGAAATGCGATTTGCGCTGCATCACGTCCTTGCGATGGGCGCATTCGGCGGCCCAATCCGAGCGATTGGCCAAGCGCCCGTCTTCGCGCAGTTCGCACGCCGCTTGCACGAACAACTCCAGGGCCGCGCGGGCGTCGGAAACGATACCGTAATCAGGGTCGAACACCCGGCCGATCTGGGTCGGCTCGATGTCGACATGCACGAAGGTCCGGCCCTTGGTATAGACGTCGATGGAGCCCGTATGCCGGTTGGCCCAGCGGTTGCCGACGCCGAGCACAAAATCGGATCGTAGCAACGTCGCGTTGCCATAGCGGTGCGCCGTCTGCAGGCCGACCATGCCCGCCATCAAGGGATGGTCGTCGGGCATCGCGCCCCAGCCCATCAGGGTCGGGATCACCGGGATGCCGGTCAGCTCCGCGAACTCGACCAGCAGGTCCGCCGCGTCGGCGTTGATGATGCCGCCCCCGGCGACGATCACCGGACGTTCGGCCCGGGCCAGCATGTCCATGGCCTTGTCGATCTGGCGGCGCGAGGCTTCAGGCTTGTAGACCGGAAGCGGCTCGTAAGTGTCGGGATCGAATTCGATCTCGGCCAATTGCACGTCGAGCGGCATGTCGATCAGGACCGGCCCCGGACGGGCCGAGCGCATCAGGTGAAACGCCTGTTGAAAGACCCGGGGAACCAGCGCCGGTTCACGTACCGTGACCGCCCATTTGGTCACCGGCCGGGCGATGGATTCGATATCGACCGCCTGGAAATCTTCCTTGTACAGCTTGTCGCGCGGGGCCTGCCCGGTGATGCACAGGATCGGGATGCTGTCGGCCTGGGCCGAATACAGGCCCGTGATCATGTCCGTGCCCGCCGGGCCGGACGTGCCGATGCAGACCCCGACGTTTCCAGCTTTGGCCCGGGTATAGCCCTCGGCCATGTGCGAAGCGCCCTCGACATGGCGGGCCAGCACATGGTCGATGCTGCCGCGTTTTTTCATTGCCGCGTAAAATGGATTGATCGCCGCGCCCGGAACGCCGAAGGCCGCCGTAACGCCCTCTTTCTCCAATACCCGAACCGCCGCTTCCGCCGCCGTCATACGTGCCATGTTTCGATGCTCCCTGACGTGGTGTCGACTTAAAGCGTGACAGCCAAGGAAAGACGCGGCAACATTTTTGGAAATTATTCCGTATATTGGTAAGAGTTATTTTTTATAATTAAAATCAATGAATTAAGATGTTTCTAATTTTGGAAAAATAACAATACTACATAAAATGAGACGCAATTCATCAAGCGGCCTTCGCCGCCCCGGAACAACATTCGGCCGCCGAAGCACCCCTCGGCGGCCGAATAAAAACGATAGGTCGAGGCTGGAAAATCAGCCCTGACGACTACCCATTTCACTAGCGATCGATTTGGCCGCGCGGGTCACCATGCCCGCCAAAACGGAAATCTTTTCATCCGAGATACGGGCCGACGGACCGGACACGGAAATCGCCGCGATCGGCTCGTCATGTTCGTTGAACACCGCCGAAGAGATGCAGCGCAGGCCGACGGCATGTTCCTCGTCATCGATGGCGTAGCCCTGCTTGCGAATCTGTGCCAAGGCATCGCGGAAGCGAACCGGCGTCGCCAGGGTCTTGTCCGTCACCCGGGTCAGGCCGTGGCGTTGCAGGATGCGGTTGACCTCTTCCTCGGACTGATTGGCCAGCAGGGCCTTGCCCACGCCGGAACAATGCATCGGCACGCGGGTGCCGGGCGCCCGGTAGGCGCGCATGGTCTCGCGGCTTTCGACCTGGGCCAGGTAAATGACTTCACCGTCGTCTTGTACGCCCAGCTTCACGGTTTCGCCCGTTTCCTCCATCAGCCGCCGCATGATCGGGCGGGCCATGACGACAAGGTCGCGGGAGCGGATGAATGAATTGCCGATCACGAAGGCCTCGACCCCGACATGCCACAGCGCGGTGGCTTGGTCGAAACGGACGATGCGGTCATGCTGCATGGTCGTCAACAGGCGGTGCGTGGTCGACGGCGGCAGGCCAACCGTCAGCGCGACGTCGGTCAACGTCATGCCGTCGTCGGCACGGGCCAATGCCTTCAAAATGGAAATGGCGCGGGCAAGGGATTGAACTTGTCCTGCGGTATCTTCACGCGAACGGGTACGGGTGCGTCCCCGGGTCCGCGGGCGGGCGGCGGTTTCTGCCATTTGAGCTTCCCTGGTCTTTGGATGTGTCACCATGCCCCGTATCGGCAGGCGCGCTTCTATGGCGCTATTTCATAATACGGAACGATTTCCAAAAAACTCCAGGCTGGGGGCATGAAAGTCAAGCTCGAATGCAGATGAACTCCACCAGCAGGGTCCGACGCTGTTCGATATTGCGGGCGGAATTGCGCATGCGGTCCAGCCCCTGCTCGCTCAGAATCACCGAGGGATTGAGCACCGACGGGCCCGATGTCTTGAACCGTTCGCGCGCTGCTTGGTTATAGGCCAGGGCCTTTTCCGTGGAATCTTGAACCTCGTCGACGCGGAACCCGGCAGCTTCCAGAACCTCGACCGTATCCTCGGGCGAGGTCAGATGGCTGATATCCGCCGTCAGCGCCCAAGGCACGGGATACAGCGCGTCACCGCCGGGGCCTTGCGCGACCTCGCCGGCGATGAACCGCGCACCAGACTTGAGCACCCGCGCCGCTTCCTCGAAGAACCGGGCCTTGTCCGGCACGCTCATCGAGACGTTTTGGGTGAACCCGGCGTCGAAGGCCCCGTCGGCGAACGGCAGGTTCAGGGCATCCGCGACCTTGAAACTGACCAGATCGCCCAGGCCGGTCATCTCGGTCAGCGCCCGCGCGGCCTCGATGAACTCTGGCGTCAGATCGATGCCCGTTACCTTTGCGCCGGTTTCCGCCGCCACATAGCGCGCCGGACCACCGACACCGCAGCCGATGTCGACCACATGCTGCCCAGCGGCGGGGCTCAGACGGGCGATCATCTCGTCCGTCGCCTCGCGCCCGCGCCCGTGCAGGTGATCCATGGAAGCCAGATCGTAAACCGTCAGCGTATCCAGCGGCACGCGCGCCTCGGCCAGCTTGCCCAGGATCGTCTCCATCAGGCTGCCGTGGGTGTAATGGGCGGTTACTTTCTCGGTGGTCATGGGCTTCGTTCCTTGGTCTGGCCTTGGTCTGGCCTTGGTCTGGCGCGCCATCGTCGTCCGGCGACTCCTGGAAGTCCAGAGCGCTGCCCCTTCCCTAACCGATCGACCCAACGCCGTCACCCCAAACGCCGAATGATTCGCATTCGACCTCAATTAAAATTAGAATTTCCATATACACATGCACACCGAGGCCACTTGCCGCCTCGTGTGGATAGGGGGAAATGAGATGCATCCACGACGCCTGATCGTGTGCTTCGACGGCACCTGGAACACCCCGGACAACGGCTCCACTCCGACCAATGTGGTCAAGCTGCTCCGCGCGATCAAAGCGCAAGACGGCGATATCTCCCAAGTCGTGTTCTACGACAAAGGGGTCGGCACCGGCGGCTTCACCGACCGCATCGCCGGGGGCGCTTCCGGGGCTGGTCTGACCGAGAACGTCATCGACGGCTACCGCTTCCTCGGCAACAATTACGCGCCCGGTGACGAAATCTACATCTTCGGCTTTTCCCGGGGGGCCTATACGGCGCGCAGCCTGGGCGGGTTGATCGCCTTGGCCGGGACCCTCTGCCCCGTGCATCTGGGCGGCGACCTGGCGAAAGTGATCGAGATCTACCGCGATCCGGAAACCGACGGCGAAGGCAAGAAAGCGCAGATTGCGGCCCTGGGCCTGACGCAGTGCCACGATACGCGCATCCGCTGCATCGGCGTCTGGGATACGGTCGGCTCACTCGGCATTCCGGGCGATCTCGGGCGGAAGATGCTGCCTAAGTCCTATCACTTCAACGACACGATGCTCAGCCCCAAGGTCGACGTCGCCCTGCATGGCATGGCGATCGACGAAAAGCGCAGCGCCTTCTCCCCCACGATGTGGGTACGCAAGAAAGGCACGGCTCCGACCGCCGGTCAAATCGTCGAACAGGTTTGGTTCTCCGGCGTGCATTCGAACGTCGGCGGCTCTTATGAAAACACCGGCCTTTCCGATATCGCCCTGGATTGGATGACCAAGCGGGTCGCCAAGCACACCCCCCTGGCGCTGGACACGGATTACCTTGCCGGCATTTGCAAACCGGATGTCGCGGGGGTCGGTTACGAAAGCCGAACCACCCTGTACATGGATTCCAAGGCCTTCCCCTATCAGCGCCTGATCAACCAGACCGTTCCGAAAGGCAGCGGCGTCGGTGAATGGTTCCGCAAGACCTTCAAGGACTGGGACCGGCGCAGCATCATTCCGGACGATGCCGAGACGATCAACGAGGCGCTTCATATCTCGGCGCTGGAACGCCGGAAACTTCCCGAGGTCCCCCAGGACTGCCCCGAGGATTCGGTGAAGATGCGCCCCTATCGCCCGGTCAACCTGGAAGCGGCCGTCGCCGCCCGGTCGGTCCCGGTGGTCGGCTGGGATGGTGAGCCGATGACCCCGGACGCCATCCCCTGGGATTGATCGCCCGGAACGGCGGGCAATAAAAAACCGCGCCCCCGATCACTCGGGACGACGCGGCTAAATAGATTGGTGAAGCATCAGCGTCGATGCTTCGATCCCGCCTGTTTCTTAAATTGCGACGGCCAGCAGCGCAGGCATAGGCCCGCGCACCGTCCCGGCAATCAGCCCTGGCGGGCCTTGAAACGCGGGTTCTTCTTGTTGATCACGAAGACGCGGCCCTTGCGGCGCACGACGCGGCAGTTCTTATCGCGCGTCTTGGCGGACTTAAGGGAATTGAGGACTTTCATCGGTCAGGCTCCGTCGGCGGCCATTCAAGGGTCAAAATTCGGTTCCGGACAGGCCGGAAGCGGCGGAAACTACCCAAACCGCTGGGGCCTGTCAACCGCAACCGCCGCCGAATTCCGTCCGGCGCTTTCGCCGCTGGAACGAAGCCTGTATAGATTGGCCCATTATCAGCGTTTCCAACGCCTTCCACCCGCCCTGCGGGCGACGCCCACCGGCCCCGCCCCGACCGACCGAAAGCCCGACCATGGAGCCCACCACCCCCGCCGCCAAGCCCGTCAAGGAGCGGTCCAACGCCGTTCGGGGAATCCTATGGATGATTTTGGCCAGTTTGTGCTTCGCCTGCATGCACGCGGTCATCAAAAAAGTCGCGCAAACCGGCATCCATCCGTTCGAAACGGCGTTTTTCCGCCTTTTGTTCGGAATGCTGCCGATCATTCCATTTTTCGTGCGCGACGGCCTGAAGCCCCTGAAAACCAAGCGCCTGGGCCTGTTGACCCTGCGCGGCGTACTGAATTCGGGGGCAATGATGTGTTATTTCTTCGCCCTGTCGATCGCCCCCTTGGCCCAGGTCACGGCGCTGGGATTCTCGGCGCCGATCTTCGCCTCGGTCCTGGCCATGCTGTTCCTGGGCGAGGTTATCCGCCTGCGCCGCTGGACGGCGATCCTGTTCGGCTTCGCCGGCACCCTGGTGATTCTCCGCCCCGGCGTGATCCCGTTGGAGCTTGGCCCCATGTTGGTGATCATTTCGTCGCTGGTCTGGGGATGCTGCATGATCATCATCAAGCGGCTCAGCGCCACTGAATCCAGCGCCACCATCACCGTCTACATGTCCCTGGTGATGATGCCGATCCTGCTGGTGCCCGCGTCCTTCGTCTGGACCTGGCCGGGATTGGAGCAATGGGGCCTGTTGATCGGCCTGGGAATTCTGGGCGGCGGGGCGCAGATGTCCATGGCTCAGGCCCTGAAGATGGCCGACACCCATGTGGTCGGCCCGATCGACTTCGTGCGTCTGGTCTGGGTCACGGCCCTGGGCTATCTGTTTTTCAACGAATTGCCGGACCTGTTCGTCTGGATCGGCGGCGCGATGATCCTGGGCTCGACCGCCTATATCGCCTACCGCGAACACCGTCTGGGCAAGGACCGGGTCGAGCCCGGCCCGCCGGGAGTACGCTGAGACCATGACGCCCCTACCCAACCAACGCCATCTGTTCGACATTCCGGACGACATCGCCTGGTTCAACTGCGCCTCGCGCACGCCGTTCCTGAAGGCTGTCGCGAAAGCCGCCGAAGACAGCCTGCAAAGCCGCCTGCGTCCCTGGACCTGGAACAGCGCCGAGACCGAAGCCCAGTCAGAGCGCCTGCGCGCCCTGTTCGCGGGCCTGATCGGCGCGACGGCGGACGACATCGCGATCCAGCCTTCGGCCAGCTACGGCCTCGCCACGGCGGCGTCCATCTTGGGCGTTGCTCATGGCCAAACCATCGTGGTTCTGGAAGACCAATTCCCGTCCAACGTCTTCGTCTGGATGGACAAGGCCCGCGATGCAGGCGCGCGTGTCGTGACCGTGCCCCGGCCCGGCAACGGCGACTGGACCTCTGCCGTGCTCGACCACCTGAATGGCGACACCGCCATAGCGGCCCTGCCGCCCTGCCATTGGGTCGACGGCACTTTGTTGGACCTGGAGTCCATCGGCACGCGCTGCCGCGACCTGGGTGCCGCCCTGGTGGTCGACGCCACGCAATGGGTCGGCGCGGCCCCGTTCGACATCGCCCGCATCCGCCCCGATTTCGTGATCGCCGCCGCCTATAAATGGCTGTTCTGCCCGAACGGCATGGCCTTTATGTATGCAGCCCCGGCGCATCAGGCGGGCCGACCGATCGAGCAGCACGATTACAATCACCCGGTGACCGGCCGCAGCATCGAAGGCAATTTGGTCTACGACCCCTCTTTCGCCACCGGGGCGCGGCGATACGACGTCGGCCAGACGTTCAATCCCGTCTTGCTGCCCATGGCCTGCGCCGGAATGGGACAAGTCGCGGAATGGACGCCGCAAGCGGTGCACGACAGACTTGCCCCGATCACCGCGCGGATCATCGATGCCGCCCGTGCCCTTGGCTACGACACGCCGCCGGACGGCATGGGCGCCGGGCATTTCACGGCGATTTCCAAGGCCACCCCGCCGCCGGACGGCATGATCGCCGGCTTGGCGGCTAAGGGCGTGTATGCGATTTTGCGGGGCCGCAAGCTTCGCCTTGCCCCGCATCTGCACGTTTCGGAAAATGATATCGCTCGCTTGATCTCGGCGCTGGAGACCGCGTGGCCGCAATGACGGCCTTCTAAGGCTTAACGTCCAAGGCCTCGTTCACCGCTTCGATCAAACGGTCCATTTCGATCGGCTTGGTCTCGTAGGCCGCCGCGCCCGCGGCATAGGCCTCGTCATGATCCTCGGCCGTATCATGCGCCGACAATGCGATGATCGGGATATCTTTTACCGACTCAATCTGCTTCATCGCCCGGATGACTTCAAAACCCGTCATCTTCGGCATGCTCATATCGCAAAGAATCAAGTCGGGGGGCGACGCCTGGGCAGCGTCCAGACCCACGTCGCCATCCTCGGCGATTTGCACGTCATGACCTTCACCGGACAGGACCAACTCCAAGAAATTTTGAAAAAACTCGTCGTCTTCAATAACCAATATCGCGGCCATACCGCCTCCTTTCCCCCATCCGGAAACAGAGCCCCGTAAAATGCGGGGTAGATAACGCCGTTTCCGTTATAGACCTATTCAATCACCTTTGCCCCTGTCGGGAAACCTGACCGATTGGGCTATCGTATAGATTTGAAAAATCTGCTTTATTTATGTGAAATCCGAGACACGGGTTCCAAGTGGCCGTGTCTTTCGCGATAGAAGCACGAACGGGCGGAACGGGCTATGGCCCAAAAAGATGTCAGCGATATCAAGGCTGCACAGCGCCGCGTCCTGCAATATTCATTGGCGGGGGCTGTTGTCATTGCTGCAGTGGCGGCGCTGTTCGTCATGGTGCCGATGCACAACAAAATCCGGCATGCGACACATGTGCATCTCGCCCATATCGTCGATTCAAAAGCCGAAGCGATCGGTCAATTTCTGGCGCGCGCCAAATCGATCACCCAGCAGATATCGACCCGCAACGACGCCCGTGATCTGCTCCGGGCCCTGAGCGGCGGAACAATCAACAAACCGGAATTCGACGAGAAGATCCGCCCCATATTGGGATCGTCGCTCCGCGCCTCGAAAGAGATCGTCGGCATTACGCAGGTGGACGCCGGCGGGCACCCGATGTTTTCCATCGGCCCCTCGCTAGACCGCAATTTATGGCCGAAAGGCTTGGATATCGCGCTGGACCCGCTGATCAAAGGGCCGATCCAAATCAACCTTGCCAACTACCTGGTCATCAGCAGCCCCATCTTGTCCGAGCAAGGACTTCATGAAGGCGCGAACATCGTCCTATTTTCGCTGAACCAACTATACAACTTGTTCGCCAAAAGCTCTGGCCTCGGAGAGACCGGGCACGCCTACCTCGTCTTCGGCCAAGGCGCGGATCGGCGCATCTTGAATCTTCAGGACGGCCGATTGGTTCCCCCGTCAAACATCGTCGCATCGCCGCAAATCTTTGAAGACTTGATCGAGGCCGCCAAGAAAAACACCGACGGCTATAAAGATCACGGCGAGCAAACCTATGCTCAACTCAAGGTCGGCCAGGACTGGATTTTGATCCTGCGCCAGGACATCAACGAAGCCTACGGCGACCTGAGTGACAATCTACTTTATTCCGGGATCGGCGTTTTGGGGCTGGTTCTATTGGGAATGTGCGTCCTGTTCCTGATGTTGAGCCCAATGACCAACAGGGTCGAGCACTTGACCGGCGCCATGGAAACCCAGTTGCAGTTGGCGTTCGACAACATGCCGAATGGCATGGTGATGCTGGACGACAACCTGCACTACGTCGGGTTCAACAAGGGCTTCCAGGAAATGTATGGGATCGATAGCGCATTCCTGCGCCCCGGCCTGCATCTCAGCGACGCCTTTCATTACCTCTACAACCGGGGAACGTATGCCGACGTCGCCGACCCGGAAGAGGGTATTGCCGCCCGGCTCGCGGCCATCCGCGAAGGCGGCGGGCACATGGAGCAGCATTTGTCGGACGGCCGCGTGGTCGAAGTCCGCTACGGCGAGTGGCGCGATGGCTACATCGTCGGCGTGTATACCGACATCACGGAACGCAAACAGGTCGAAGAAGAACTGATTCAGCGCCGGGCGGAATTGCAAACCGTCATCGACGCCGTCCCGGCCATGATCAACGTCAAGGATGCCGAAGGCCGGTACATCATGTCCAATCGCTATCACCGCGATTTCCTTGGCCTTAGCGAAATGGAAGTACACGGCCAGACGTCCCGCATCATCGGGGCCGAGCATGCCGACGCCATGCGCAAGCTCGACCGCCGCGTCGTCGCCACCGGAGAATACATCCCGTTTTTCGACATGGAATTGATCGACCGTGACGGAAACCGGCGGCAGACGATCTGCACCAAAGTCCCGATGCGGGCGCCGAACGGTCAGCCGGTCGGCGTGATTTCAACAATCATCGACATCACCGAGCGCCGCGAAGCCGAAGAACGCTTGGCGGAAAGCGAAGCCCGGTTCCGGCAAATCCTAGAGGAAAGCCCGCTCGCGATTACCATCACGGACATTGAAACCGGTGAACGCTTGTTCGGCAATCCGCGCCTTGCCCGCATTTTCAATGCGGATTCCCTAGAGAATGTGCTGCACGACGATATCGCCGAAACCTTCGTCGACCCCTCTCAGTTCGACGAAATCCGGACCATTTTCCGCCGGGAAGGCCGCGTCGATAACTTCGAAGCCGAACGCTATCACTTCGGGGCGAAAACCAAATGGTGGTCGATGGCGTCCTGGCGGCCGATCACATTCGAAGGCCGCATGGCGCAGATCGTGTGGACGCTGGACATCACCAAACGCAAGCAAGCAGAACAACAAATCGCGCTGCAATCCGCGATCCTGCGGGTCACCTTGGACAGCATGCCCAGCGGCCTTTGCGTATTCGACGAAAACCTCAACTACGTCACCTTCAACCCACAATACTCGCAAGTCTGGGGCCTTGAGCCGGACCAATTGGATATCGGCAGCAGTCTTTGGGAAACCGTCAATTTTCTGGCCGGGCGCGGCGACTTCGGCCGGAGAAACCGGAACCGGACGATTGTTGAGCGTGTCCAGACCATTCGCGACGGAAACTCCAGCGGGGAAATTTCCCTGGCCGACGGTCGGGTGGTCTACGCCCGCTACGGGGATTGGTACAAAGGCTACCTCGTCGGCGTGTTCGACGACGTAACGGAGCAAAAAGAAGCGCAGAGAATTCTTCAGGAAACCCAATCGCGACTGACGGCGATTACAGAGAACATCCCCATCATGTTGGCCCTGAAAGATCGTGAAGGACGCTATCTCGCCGGCAACCGGCTGTACGCCAATTGGCACGACACGACGCTCGATGAGATGATCGGCAAGACCTTCTATGACTTTGCCCCCAAGGATGCGGCGGATCAGGTCACTGCTATCGAACGCCGCGTTCTCGAAACGGGCGAGGCTTCTGTCAACGAAGGGCGCTCTAGAGTTCATCCGGACGATGCGGACCCGGTGTACTTCCGGTCGATCAAGTTCCCGGTGCGCAACCGCGAAGGCAATATCACCGGCGTCGGCACCGCCTTGATGGACATTACCGAACAACATCGGGCGCGGACCGAGATTTCGCACCAGAAGACGATCCTGGAGACGACCCTGGAAACATTGGACCAGGGCGTCACGATGCTGGATTCACAATTGAACGTGGTCAATTGGAACAGCCGTTTCATGGAATTGCTGCAGTTTCCGAAGGACCGCTTCCCGCCGGGCACGAGCCTGCGGGAGTTCTTCCGCTATAACGCGGAACGCGGCGAATACGGCCCCGGCGACGTCGAGGACCTTGTCGAGAGCCGCATGGCCTTGGCGCGAAAATTCGAAGCCCACCATTTCGAACGCACCCGCCCGGACGGCGTAATCCTGGACGTCCAGGGCATCCCCCTGCCGGACAATCGCGGTTTCGTCACCACCTATACCGACGTCACCCGACAAAAACATGCCGAACAAGCATTGCTGGAAGCAAAGCAGGCCGCCGAAGAAGCGAGCGAAGCGAAAAGCTCATTCCTGGCCAACATGAGCCATGAAATCCGAACGCCTTTGAATGCGATCATCGGCTTGACCGGGCTGGCCTTGCGAACGGAGCTGAGCAAGCAACAAGAGGACTACCTTTCGAAGGTCGAGATGTCGTCTCATGCGCTGCTCGGCCTGATCAACGACATCCTCGATTTTTCCAAGATCGAAGCCGGGAAACTGGAAATCGAGGCTGTTGATTTCCAACTCGACGACGTGATGCGCAATCTGGCCGCGATGATGACCGCCCGGGCCGAGGGAAAAGATTTGGAAATGCTGTTCCATATCGACCCCGACCTGCCGCAGCACCTGCGCGGAGACCCCCTCCGATTGGGGCAGGTTCTGATCAATCTGACGACCAATGCCATCAAATTCACGGACCATGGCGAGATCGTCGTCCTGGCCAGTTCCGAACCGCTGGCCAAGGGCAAGGCGAAGCTTCGCTTCGAAGTATCCGACACCGGCATCGGCATGACCCCGGAACAAGTCACGAAGCTTTTCCAACCGTTCACACAGGCCGACGTTTCGACGACCCGCAAATTTGGCGGCACAGGCCTTGGGCTGGCGATCAGCCAAAGCCTTGTTTCGATGATGGGCGGCGAAATCGGGGTCCATAGCGAACCCGACAACGGCAGCGTGTTCTGGTTTACCGTCGATGTGGAGGTCGTCTCCGACGGCGCCGCCCGCGCCACGCCGCCGCCAGACCTTCGCGGCGCTCGGATTCTTGTCGCCGACGACAACGAGACGGCGCGAACCATCTTCCTTGAAGTCCTGACCTCTTCGGGATTCGAGCCCACCGCGGTGGACAGCGGAGCCAAGGCAATCGACGAATTGAAACGCGCGGCAAAGGACGGCGCGCCCTATCAGTTCGTACTCCTGGATTGGCAAATGCCGGAAATGGACGGGATTGAAACGGCGGCGAGCATTCAAAAACTCGGTTTGGCGGACACGCTCCCCAAAATCATCCTCGTCACGTCGCACGACGAAGAAGAGGCCCGCCGCAAGGCGAGCGACGTGCTCATATCCGGCGTGCTCAGCAAACCGCTGAACGCGTCTATTTTGTTCAATGCCATCATCAAGGCCTCTTTGGGCGGGGATTGTTCGCCCAATGCGCCCATGCCGCTACCCGCACACAAGAAGGCACAGGTCGGGCTGGACGGGTTGCATGTGTTGTTGGTCGAAGACAACAAGATCAACCAGCAGGTTGCCCGGGAAATCCTGGCGCTGGTCGGTGTCGAGGTCGATATCGCCGACAATGGCGCCGTGGCATTGGAAATGATCGAAAAATCATCCTTCGACGTCATCCTGATGGATTTGCAGATGCCGGAAATGGACGGATACGAAGCGACACGCCGCATTCGCGCGGACAAGCGGTTCGACGACATGCCGATCATCGCCATGACGGCCCATGCCCTTCAGTCGGAACGTGAAAAATGCCTCGCCGCCGGCATGAACGACCATGTTACCAAGCCGGTCGACCCGGACCGTCTATGCACGGTTCTGGCGGAATGGGCGTCACGCAAGAAGAAGGCGCCGAAACCCGACCGGAAGCCCTCGACCGCCAAGACAAAGACCTCGGCGGCGGCCAAGGCCAAAGCCAAGACACAATCCAAAGCGCCCGCCCCGACCGACGAGAAATTGCCGGACGAGGTCGCGGGCATAGACATGACCGCCGCTCGCGGCATGATCGGCGGGAACGAGGCCTTGCTCCGCCGGTTGTTGGGCGACTTCCATGCCAAATATATGGACCTTGGTGAAAAGGTCGCGGCGCTGCTTGAAGACGGCGATATCGAAACGGCCGAAAGAACCACTCATTCCTTGAAAGGGGTAAGCGGGAACATTCGCGCCAATCGCATTTTCGAAGCGGCAAAGGCTTTGGATGACCTTTTGCGCGCCGATCCGGACTCTTCTGATGTGCCGGTGCGATTGAAGGAACTTAACGAAGCCTTGGCCGAGGTCCGCGATTCCCTAGGCCAGGCGTTGAACGGCGCCGACTGAACGCCTACGAAGCGTCCAATCCGTAGGGCTTCAACATCGCCCGGGAAATCACCAGATTTTGAATTTCCGTCGTCCCGTCCAGGAAGGCGCACATCTTCGCCGCGGCGAAATGCCGGCCGAACGGTTCTTCCGCCCGCACGCCCGCGGCGCCCATGGCCTGCATGCAGGCCGAAATGCCGCGCAGCGCCGCCGCCGTTGCGAACTTCTTGGCATGGGCGCATTCGGTGATCGCGGCTTCCCCAGCGTCGAGGGCGCGCGCCGCATGCTCGGTCAGCCGGCGGCTTGCTTCCAAATCCGTCGCGACATCGGCCAATTGCCATTGCAGCCCCTGATTGGCCAGGATCGGTCGCCCAAACGCCTGGCGCGTCGAGCCGTATTCCAAAGCTCGCGCCAAGCTATCCGCCAACATCCCACAACAGGTCGCAGCAACCTGCATACGGGCGAGGTTGATGCCCGCCATCGCAGCCTTGAACCCCTCGCCCGGCGGCAGCAACAAATTGGCCTCGGGCACGCGGCAGCCGTCGAAGCGCAAGCCGCACAACCCGGCCGCATGCCCCCCCAGCATGTCATAGGGCTCAGTTCGGGACAGCCCCGCGAAATCGCCTTCGACCAGAACATTGGCAATGCCCCGCCATCCGGCCTCGGGATCGGTCTGGACATAGACGCTCATCACATCGGCGTTGACGCCATTGGTGGCCCAGGCTTTTTCCCCCGTGACGACCCAAGCGCCGCCATCTTGAACGGCGCGGCAGGTGATCGCGGTGGCGTCGCTGCCGACGCCCGGCTCGGTCAGACAGAATGCGCCGATTCGCTGCCCGGCGATCATTTCCGGCAACAATCGGTGGCGCTGTTCATCGGTGCCACGACGGGCGATTGCATTGGCCGCGTTGGCGTGAACCTTCAAGGCGAATGCGAACCCGAAGTCAGCCGCCGCCAGGATCTCGGTCATCCGCGCCGCGCAGGCCATGCTGACGGCGGCGCCGCCGACTTCTTTCGGCAACAGGGCTGTGACCAACCCGGCAGCGGCGGCCCGCTCGAACACCGCGGCGGGCATGGCGCGCGCCTTTTCCCATTGGGCCGCGTGGGGGCGAACCTCCTGGTCCGCGAATTCTTCCGTCGCTGCTATCAGATTTTGTTCAGTCGCCGTGATGTCGACGTTCATTTTCCCTCCCCGCCACCTCACCGTCACCGCGCAAGGTCTATTTGGCCATTGAAATAGCCTTTAACATGTTCCAATTACGATGCGTTTGTGCAAATTATACTTTTCGAATGGCGAGGACGGGACTTGGGGAAGAACCTTGCGTAGCCTACTTAAGGCGGGGCTCACATGTGCTGTGGTCTTCGGCGTTTCAGCTTGGTCTGCTGAAACCCGCGCTCAGGCTTTGCCCGATCTGTTGATCAATCTGATCGAGAATCACGACCGAATTAACGCGGCCAAGAATTCGCTTGAAGCGGCCAATAGCCGCATCCGTGAAACCCAAGGGGCCTGGTTTCCGGAGTTGAACGTCGACTTCAACAACGGCTACCAGAAACGCGCCAACCCCGGCACGCAGGACACCACCAAGCGCTTCAACGAGACATCTCTGAGCGTCACGCAGCTGCTGTGGGATTTCGGCAAGACCAATACGGACATCACGATTTCGGCGAAACGGCGCGATTCCGCTGCCATCAACCTCAATCGCGTCCGCCAGGATTTGATTTTGGAAGGCATCACCGCCTATATCCAGGTTTACAGCGCGAACCGGCGGCTTGCCCTGTCGCGCCAATCCGAAGACAACATCAAAAAGCAAACGGAACTGGAAGACGCCCGGGTCGCCGGCGGCGCCGGTTTCTCGACCGACGTGCTGCAGGCCAAAACCGAACTGGCCGAAGCCCAGTCCCGCCGCGTGGTCGCCGAAGGGACCTTGCGCAGCGCCATGTCCCGTTATCACGCGCTGTACCGCGACATGCCGCGCGGTCTTGAACAGTTCAAGCTGCCGCCGGTGCCCGAGGCGCTGATGCCGCGCACCCTGGAAGACGCGATTGAAATCGGCCTCAAGGAAAACTTCCAACTGCGCATCGACCGGATGAGCGCCGACATCGCCAAGGACACGATCACCCGCACCAAACGCGATCTGTTCTATCCCGAACTTAACGCCGTGGTCGAAACCAGCCATGAGCGGAACCTCGACGGCACCATCGGCCTGCGCAACGAGCAGGTCGCCAAGGTCGAGCTGAACTTTCCGTTCAACCTGGGCATGACGGCCTTCGACACGGTCGATGCCACGCGCAGCGACTTCAAGGCCGCCATCGACAATGCCGCCGACACCCAGCGCACGGCCGAAGAAAGCATTCGCCTAGCCTGGGCCGATCTACAGACCGCCCGACAAAATCACGAGGTTCGCACGGCGCAGATCGAAATCGCCGCCAAGTTCCTTGAACTGGCCCGCGAGGAACGCGAAGCCGGCCGCCGGTCGCTGCTGGACGTGCTGTCGGGCGAAACCCGCCTGATCAACGCCCAAAGCGACGCGGTGTTGACCGAAGTCGCCATCGTCCAGGCGGTTTTCCGCCTGTTGAACGCGATGGGGCGTCTGGAAGTTTCAGCCGTCGAACCGCAATAAACGCAACGCGGGAAATGCCCAAAAAACCTGACCGCGGGCGGTCATCGGTCACACATTTCCATTCGATTTTCCTATAATTTTATCTTTATTGTGACTATCTTAAGAACCGTACGATTCTCCCGTCACAAAGGTGAAAAAGGGGATGCGTACAGTGTCTTTGACCGTCACACGGGGCGAATTAAGACCCTGAACGACAGGCAAAGATGGTGCTCTTGAGATAAAGGGGAAATGGAAGGTTTCGCCGCTTTTCAGGCTGTTCGGCCAACTGCGGCACAGGGGTAGAGAGAGCACAAGAATTGGCCAAGAATTGGCAGATTCCCGGCGTAGACAAAGGGGCGCAGCCGCAGGATTGGAGTGGCGCGAACTCTTTCGTGTTGGACGCAGAGGGGACCGAGCAACTCCACGTGCCGGACGGCGGGTGGATTCTTCAGGCCAAATTCATGCGCCAGGGCCCCGACCTCATGCTGGTCGGCAAGGACGGCTCCAAGGTCCTTATCAAGAACTATTTCAATCTGTCCGATCCGCCCGATCTGGTTACCCCGCAAGGCAACGTCATCAAGGGCGAACTCGCCCTTAAGCTGGCCGGCCCCGCCGCGCCGGGTCAGGAAGCCCAGGCCGGCCCCGCCGCCGCTGACGAGCCGATCGGCAAGATCGTCAACATTTCCGGCAAGGTCGAAGCGACCCGCGCCGACGGCACCAAGGTCGAGCTGAAGGTCGGCGACCCGGTTTACCAGGGCGACGTCATCGAAACCGGCCCGTTGGGCGCGGTCGGCATGGAATTCGCCGACGAATCCACGTTCTCCCTTGCCGATAACGGCCGCATGGTCCTGGACGAAATGGTCTATGACCCGGTCGCGCAGAGCGGCGCCTTCGGCGCCTCGATCGTGCAGGGCGCGTTCTCGTTCATCTCGGGTCAGATTGCCAAGACCGGCCCGGACAACATGCTCATCAACACGCCGACCGCGACCATCGGGATTCGCGGCACGGCCCTGGCCGGGCGCGCCGCGCCGGAAGGCGAACAGAGCAACTTCACAATCCTGCCCGAAGGTAACTTCGTCGGCGAAGTCGTCGTCTCGAACAACGCCGGGACGGTGGTCCTGAACCAAGCCGGCGCGTCCCTGTCCATCACCTCCATCAACCTGGCGCCGCCGCCGCCGATCGTCATCTCGGCGCAGCAGATTCAACAGCAATACGGCGGCGTTCTGCGCTATCTGCCGCCCTCGCCGGGCGCCGGCGAAGATTCCATGGTTCCCGGTCAGCAAGGCGCCGATACGCCGCCGGCCGATCAGGACGCCATGGAGGCGCTCGCCGCCAAGATGGATCAGTTGGATCAGGCGATTGCCGAAGGCATCCTTCAGCAGCAGGTTCAGGCCGCCAACCTCGGCAACCTGGGCAAGCTGGTCGATTTGATCACCAATCCGCTGCCGGGCGGCCCTGAGGCTCTGCCCCCGGATGTGGTGCAGGAAATCATCGTCTCCTCGGGCTTGGTCTTCAATTCCAGCACCTTCAATTCCGTCAAGGAAGCCCTGACGCTCCTCAACTCCGCCGCGACCACGGCGGCCAATGCCGAAACCTCGGCCTCGTTGGCGGTCAGCTCGCTTTCCGGCTCGTTGTCGGTTCTGGGGCCGAACGCCGGCCTGTCCTCGACCGACACCGATAGCCTGATCGAAGTCGTCGTCGCGCCGCTGGAAGCCTTGAACGCCGCGCGGGCCCTGTCCGAAGCCCTGGTCACGATGATCCAGGCCGCCCAGGTCATGATGACGAGCGCTGCCGCGGGCGGCGAGATTGACGCCACGCTTCTTTCGGCCCTGCGTCAGGCCGTGGGCCTGGACGGCGCCACCGGCAGCAACCTTGTCACCGCGGCCAGTGAAATCTCCAACGTCGTCAATGCCGCCATCGCTGCCGCGCAACAGGCCAAGACCGACGCCATCGCCGCCGCCGGCAGCGGCATCAACGCCGCCAAGACCGCCGCCGCGACGTCGCTTTCCAACAATATCAACGGCAAGCTGGCCTCCGCCGGGGCCCTGACCTCGGACGTGACCAACCTGCAGAACGTCGTCGACGTGGTGACCTCGAAGGTCACCGCGATCCGCGATATCGTGACCGGCAATGCGAACCTGCCGAGCGAGCTGATTTCCGTTCTGGACCTGGCGGTTCAGGCCGCCGCCGCCGCGGACCAGGCCGCAACCCACGCCCAGGCGACCCTGACGACGACCGACCCGGCCGCCATGTTGACGGCCAAGGCTAGCGCGATCAGCGCCGCGCAGACGGTCAACGGCCTGAAGGCTCAGGCGATTCAGGCATTCGACAGCTTCCTGACCTCGCATACGGTTGATCCGGCTGTCGCCGAAGAATTCCTGCGGGCGATCGAAGACTCCAACACCGCTGAAAACGCGGCGGATGAAGCGACCTCGGCGATCGAGGGGGCCTCGTCGGCGCGCGAAGCGGCGCAGGCCTACAAAGACGGCACGGCGCAAGCCGACCTGACCGCGAAGCAGGCCGCGACCACCGCCGCCGAGGCAACGGCGACCACAGAAAAAAGCCAAGCGGTCGAGGCCGCCAACGACGTTCTGGAAGCCCGCACGGACCTTCTGACCAAGCTGATCAACGAAGCGATCGCCGAGGCCACGCACGACACCTTCGAAGATGCGGCCAAAAGCGCCGAAGCCATTCAGAAGGGCGCCAGCGACGGCGACAAGGGCGACGTCGCGGCGGATTCCGACGGGGCGCTGACCTACACCATCGATACGGACAACGCCGAGATCGCGGCGCTGACCGACGGTCAGAGCACCACCGACAGCTTCAAGATCGCGATCGAGAACTCCTCCGGTGGGTTTGATCTGCAGATCATCACTGTCACGATCACCAACACCGGCGGCACCCTTAGCGTTTCCGACAACGTGACGATCACCACCGGCGCTGGCGACAGCCTGTCGACGACCACGGGCAGCTTGTCCGCGCTGGCCGCCGACGGCGTGCAGCAGAATTTGGATGCGGCCCAGACTGCGCTCGAAGCCGCCAATGCGGCCAAGACCGCCGCGACCGCCGCCGCCAATGCCGCCCCCGGCACGCCGCAATTGGAAGCCGAATTGGCCCTGGCGACGCAGAACCAGGCCAACGCCCAATCCGCCGTCGATTATCAGAACGACGTCCACGACCTGTTCCAGGACGCCGCCCAGATCGCCCAGGCCCGTGCCCGCGGCATCGGCGACGGCAACCTTGGCGAAGTGACCTTCGGCGCCGACGGCAATATCGACTACACCCCGGACGAAGCCGCCATTGCCGAACTGAACAACGGCAACGGATTGGGTGACGGCGACAGCACGACCGACACCTTCCTGATCGCCGCCAAGAACGACGCCGGCGGATATGACATTTCGTCGGTCGAAGTCACCATCACCAACAACGGCGGCACCCTGACCGTTTCCAACAGCGTCACCGTGACCGCCCCGGGCGGCGGCACGGCCTCGCTGACCCTCGACGGGCTGGACGACATCACGGCAGGCAACGTCGGCTACATCAACGGCGCAGCCCAGGTCGCCGATACCGCCGAAGCCGCCGCAGACGCCGCGCGAACCAATCTGGACACCCTGACCGCCACCGCGCAGACGGAACTGTCTGAATCGCTGACGGCGATCAGCAACCTGTCCGCCGCCCAGTCTGCGGAAGCCCAAGCCGAAGGTTATCTGGCCGTCGCCCAGGCCGCTGCCGAGGCACAGGCCGATGCCGCCATGGAAATCGCCGTCGGCGACGTCAACGACCTGACGACCGCGCTGTCGCTGCTGGCCGATGTCGTCAATGCCTATGCCAACGAAGCCCAGGCCAACGCCATCGCCGGCACCGCGAACAAGGTCGTGGCCAACGCTGCCGCCAAATCGGCCCTGCAAGCCCTGTTGGATGCGGCCGTCAACCTGGGCGGATTCGACGTTTCGGCGTTCCTGGCGTCCGACACCGCAGGCGGCAACGCCGACCTGCAGGCGCGCACCGAAATCCTCGATTTCCCGGCGGCGGCGACCGACAATCCGACGCTGCGCACCGAAGTCGCAACGGCGGAAGCCGAAGTTCGCGATGCCCTGGTGAATTCGCTGGAGGCCTATATCGCCACGGCCAAGACAGCCGTCGCCAACGCCGCCAACCTGTCCTACGCCAGCCAAAGCGCAGAAGCCGTCGCCGCGCGCACCGCCGCGGTCAATGCCGCCAATGCGCAGACCGACCGCGCCGAACAGCTGCTTGATCTGGTCAAGGCCAAATCCGTGGTCGCCTCGGCGGCGGCGGACCTTGCCGACTTCATCAACCCGGAACCCCACAACCCCGACGACGCGTATGCGGCCTTGGCCGCGGCCGAGCTGACGGAAAAACAGGAAACGGTCGCCGAAGAAGGCCTGATCAGCGCCACGTCGGGCGCGGCCCCCAACGCCATCGTCCTGACCGCCAACGTTCCGGATCAAACCTTCAGCGTCACCGTCTCCGCCGCCAACGGCGGGGCGACTGCCGACAACGGCCTAACCGCAACAGTCACCACGACGACGACCGCGACCGGCGCCCAGGTTTCGACCGTCACGATCCAAGGCACGCCCGAAGTCGGCGACACTTATACGATCACGGTTTCCGCCGACCTCGACCCCGATGCGGATGTCGAGCAAATCGTGACCGGCACGGTTTCGATTACGGTCGATTCGTCCCTGACGACCATGGCTGCCCTGCGCGCCGCCCTGACCCAGGCACTTAACTTCGAAGCGTCCCTGGGCGGCACCGAAGGTCAGAACGAAGCCACCGAGTTTGCCCTGGCCGAGGCCGAAGCCGCCAAAACAGCTGCCGATCTGGCCGCTTATAATTCAGCGCTGGGCTTTGCCAATGCGGCAGTTGCCGACGCCGCCACGGCGGCCCAATTCGCCGCCACCGCCGCCGAGTTGGAGTTGACGGCGCAACAGGCGGCCCAGGATGCCGCCGCCGCCGAGACCGCCAATAATGCCGCCGCCGCCGATGCCGCCGCGACGATTGCCGAAACAGCCGCCGAGGCCGCGCTGATCGCCAAGAACAACGCCGCCACCGCCGCCGCATCCGCGCAATTGAACAGCGAACGCGCCGTCCAGGCCGCCAGCGGCGCCGGAACGGTAACCGTCAACGGACAAAGCACCTCTGCCGCGACCCAGGCCAACCGTGCCGCGCAGGCCGCGTCCGAAGCCGCCGCCGCCGCCGGTGCGGCGCTACAGTCCCTGGACAACGCCGACACCTATGCCGGCAACGCCCGTGGCGATGCCCTGTTGCAAGGCGCCGAAGACGACGCCGCCGCATTGGCGCAACAGGCCGCCGCCGATGCCTTGGCCGCCGCGAACGACGCCGCCGAGGCCGCGCAGGCAGCCGCAGATCAGGCCGCCGCCGACCGCGCCGCCGCCGATGCCTTGGCCGCCG
>DJHY01000218.1:29826-30183 GCA_002433335.1 Rhodospirillaceae bacterium UBA6608
CCGCCGCCGATGCCTTGGCCGCCGAGGAAGCCGGACGCCTGGCCGATCAGGCCGAAGCCTATGCCGCCGACAACGACCCGACGACGCAGGACGCCGCCCAGGCCGCCGCCACGGCGCAGGCCTTGGCCTCCAGCAACGTGCCGGGGTCGGCCGAACTGGCCGCCGATGCCGCTGAGGCCGCGCGCAACGCCGCCACGCAGGCGCAGACGATTGCCGACGCCGCCCAGGCCGCCGCCCTGGGCAAGGGCGACGCCGCCCAGGAAGAAGCCGACCGCGCCCAGGCCGCCCAGGGCGACCTTCAGGTGTTTCTTCTTGTTTTCAGACAAAGGCGTATCCTCCGGCCTCTTCCTTCCCACA
>DJHY01000270.1:0-291 GCA_002433335.1 Rhodospirillaceae bacterium UBA6608
CTACGCGCTTCTGGCGAAATGCCATACGGTCAGCAGCCACCCTATCGACGCCTTACAAGGCTGTCAACCACAAATGAGCGCGTTCTGATTTTCCGGCGAGAGGCGACAAAAAAACCGCCGCTTCCCAAGGGGATGCGGCGGTCTTCGATTGTCGCGAGGGAGCGCCGGACGGCGCCGCCCCCGACGAATTAGTTGAACAGCGAGAGAATTCCCTGCTCCGACTGCCCGGCGAAGGACAGGGCCGAAATACCCAACTGCTGGCGGGTTTGCAGGGCCAACAGGTTGGCGCCT
>DJHY01000270.1:589-4841 GCA_002433335.1 Rhodospirillaceae bacterium UBA6608
CAGGGCCAACAGGTTGGCGCCTTCTTCGTTGAGGTCGGCCAAGGTCAGCTTGTCCGCCCCACCCTCCAGGGTGTTGGTGTATTGCTCGGTGAAGTCCAGACGGGTCTGCAGCAGCGCCACGTTGGAACCCAGTTTCTGGGCTTCCGAACGGAGCGTCGTCAGCGCGGCATCCAGGTCGACGACCAGGTTTTCGATATCCGAGGTAACCCCTTCGGCAACGAAATCGATACCGCTTTGATACGCACCCGCCGTGTTCGCGGCCAGAATGAAGGTATCGCCCGTTCCCACGGTCGCCTGGGTGAAGCCCGCGACGACACCGACGAACATACCGGTAATGCCCAACAGAGCGCCCGTATTGAACTGCGAGTTGTTGACCGCGGCCGTGACGCCCGACATGACGGCGGCGTTGAACGACGCCAACTGAAGGGTCAGCACCTGGCCCTGAGTCACGCTCGTGTCGTCACCCGTGCCGACGGCGACGGTGATGGTGTATTGGGTGTTCAGGGCGAAGACGACTTCGCCACCCGTCGCGGTGAGGGTCTGCCCCGTACCGTTGTAGGTGACGACAATCTGGCCGCCCAATTCGGAAACCGCGGTGATACCGGAGAGTTCCCCGGTCGCGACCGACGCGCCCGTGTTATTGAGCGAGATCCCCGAAGAAACCGTGCCTGTAAAGCTGACCTTGCTGTCCGCGCGGATTTCCATCGCGTCGATCGCCAGACCCGATTGGCGCAGGTTGACCGCGTCGATCGTCAAAAGGCTGGTCGTATTGTTCGCGAAGTTGACCGTCAGCGATTCAGAGGTGATGTCGATCAGGTTGACGCCCTGGTATTCGGCATCGTTGGCCAGATCGCCAATTTGCCCGCGCATGTTGTTGAACTGCGCGACAAGGTCCGTGAACTGGTTCGCCGTCGCCGATTTCAGCGACGTCGCGATCCCTTTAAGCTGGCGGACGAGCGTGTCGATGCTCTCGACACCGTCCAGAGCCGACGTGACCGTCGAAATCCCTTGGTCGATACCGTCCTTGCGTTCGGTGAAATCGAATGCGCGATCGCGCAGCGCCTTGGATGAAAAGAATGCAACCGGATCATCGACCGGGCCGGAGACCCGAAGACCGGTGGAAAGGCGGTTGTTGGTCCGATCGATCAGATCGGTTGTGCGCTGCAACGCAAGAAGCGAGCTGCGTACTGCAGCAGAAAGAGCCACGTCAGACATTTCATTGCCCCGTTTACTTCACGACCCCAGCCCTACTAGCTTTGGTCGCGACGGCATTAACGTTGCGCTTTCTGCCAACGAATCGCACGGTACTCTAGCCCGTACTGGTTAACAATTTCTTTCCAGACGGCCATTACTTCTTATATCGCGATAACAACAATTCTCCATAGTATTCTATGGTTTAGCGGCCGCATGCACAGACTGCCCTGGCTCCCCCTTGCCTGCCCTTACGGATTACCTCATATGTATCGGGTTGGTGGAGGCACTAAATATTTGGTTGGGGAAAGAAAATGCCGCTAAAGCTTGATATCAAAGCCGGAGAAAAGCTCGTAATTAACGGCGCCGTTCTAGAAAACGTCGGCGGCAATGCGAAGCTTCTGATCCACAATGAATCGGCAATCATTCGCGAAAAAGAAATATTGTCGCAGGGCGAGTCGAATACGCCGGCGGCGCGCGTCTATTTTGCGCTTCAATGCGCCTACATGTTCCCCCGTCACGAAGACGAGTACTTAAAAACCTTCCATGAATTCTTGGACGACTATGTCAAAGCCGCACCGAGCGCCAAGCCGATCGCGGATGAAATCGCCAAGTTCGCGGATGAGGCCAAGCTGTACCGCGCCCTGAAGGCCACGCAAAAGCTGATCCGCCACGAAGCGGATACTTTCAGCCAGTTCGCGGATCAGCTGGAAGCTGCGGAACTGGCCGACCGGATGGAGTCCGCGAACAGCGAAAACTAAGAGCGGAGCCGCCCCTAGGGCGCCCCGTCGGGCGGGTAAAGCCCGCCCAATTCGGCCCAATCCGGCGCAACGCCGTGGTTTGCTTCCGGTGAATCCGCAAACTTAAGCAGCGGATTGCGCATTGAGCTGGTGATGCAAGGGCCGTCCATAAGCACCATGTCCCCGTTTTGCGCCAAGCGTTCCCGCCAAGGAACGGGGCTGGGCACGAATAGGAACAACAACGTATCCCGCCATTTCGCCGTCGGCAGGCGCCCTCGGTGCAGATTCCTGGGGGCCGCGAACAACAGCCCGCCACCAGGCGAAAACTCGGGCGAAATGACGGTCACGTCGTCCGCAGGCTGCCCGAACACTTCGTCCAGACTGTCGGTTCGTTTGTCCAACGGCGCAAATCCGTAGCCCGCTTCCGCCGCCTTGCGCGTCGCCTCGGCATCCAAGACCTCGGTGCGCCCCCCTTCGTCTGAAGCCCCGCTCAGATAAACGATCAAATGAACCTGCTGGCTCGGCTCGCAATCCCGGTGCCAGACGAAGGACACGTCCTTGTCCTGCGACGGAAAATTCCGCCGCATGTTGATAGCCAGTATTTGGAAATGGCTGCCGTAATAATCTTCCAAGATCGCTGTAATTTGCGGCGAGATCACATGCGGCAGCACCCGGCGCAAAAGGCTGGCGCGTTGCTGCGTCCATGGCACGACGTATTGAAGTTCGCGCGGGCCATCGCCCACGCATTCGGTCATGTGCTGTTCGATCGACTGCGTCAACGCATTGCACCCACCAAGGCTCAACAACCCCGGATGAAGGCTGACGCCTGTTTCGGCCAGGGCGTTGCCGCCGGCCACCGGCGGCGGCGGGCCACCGTGCCTGCGGATATAGTTATCCTGGCAAATGCGATGAAACAGCCAATAGCGCTGCCAGGACGACTGCGCCGACCAGGCGATCATGTCATCGCCGACCTGAACATCCCCTGCGGGATCGACTAAATACTGAAGTGAACTCATGCCGCTTGTGCCGCCTAAATTCCTGGGGCATGCCCTGTCAACTCAATGCCAATCTTGCCCTTCAGACCTTCATAAAACCTTACCTCCCTGGCTGGGGCGAAGAAACGCCCACCTAATCTCAATGGATCATTAAGCGTTTCGACCATATTTTCTCCCTATCTTGTCTCATCGCCGGGTCATCGCATCCGACGCCGGACAGCCCGTTACGGAAACTGTGGAGCGCAAGCGTGTTCGAGAAGCTGACACGGACCCTGGTCATCGCAGAGATCGGGAACAATCACGAAGGCGACATGGGCGCGGCCCGCGCCATGGTCGATGCCGCCGCGGAAACCGGGGTCGATGCGGTCAAGTTCCAGACCTTCATCGCGGAGAAATTCTCGGCCCCGAGCGACCCGGCCCGGTTTGCCCGCCTGAAACAGTTTCAATTGAGCTTCGACCAGTTCGCCGAGCTGGCGGACCGCGCCCGCGCCAAGGGGCTGAAGTTCCTGTCGACGCCGCTCGATCTGGATAGCGCCCGGTTCCTTGATGGGATTGTCGATGCTTTGAAGATCGCATCGGGCGACAACACCTTCTGGCCATTGATCGAGTTTTGCGCCGGGACCGGAAAGCCGATGATCATCTCGACCGGCATTTCCGGTCGTGATGAAATTCAGGAAGCCGTCGACCGCGTCGCCGCCGCCCGCGCGGCCAAGGGGGTGACCGGCGACCTGGCGCTGCTTCATTGCATCGTCAGCTACCCCGCCCCGCCGGAACAGGCCAACCTGGGCGCCATCGCCAGGCTGAAAGCCGCCTTCCCCCAGCAGACGATCGGCTATTCCGACCACACGATCGGGCTGGATGCCGCGGTGACCGCCGTGGCCATGGGTGCCCGCATCGTTGAAAAGCACTTCACCCTGGCCAACGATTATTCCGATTTCCGCGACCACCAATTGTCCGCCAACCCGGCGGACATGACGACGATGGTCGAGCGCATCCGCGCGGTCGAGGCCATGACCGGCGACGGCCACTTGGGCACCATGGATTGCGAACAGGATCTTGTGACGCCCGTCCGCCGTTCAATCGCCGCGGCCCGTGACCTTCCCGCCGGGCAGGTCCTGACCATGGACGATATCGTCTGGGTCCGCCCCGGCGGCGGCATCGCCCCCGGGAACGAAGCGGACGTTCTATCGAAACGATTGACCACGCCGGTCGCCGCCGGATCGATGATCCTGCCCGACCATTTGGCGGAAGGCTAAGCCCCCATGCGGATCGCTCTGCTCACCACCGACGGCCTGCCCGCGCTGTATTGCGCGCAAGCCCTGGCGG
>DJHY01000268.1 GCA_002433335.1 Rhodospirillaceae bacterium UBA6608
CCGAACGGCGGATGACCCAGGTCGTGGGCCAGAGCCAGGGCTTCGCCCAGGTCTTCGTTCAGGTGCAGGTAGCGGCAGATCGAGCGCGCGATCTGCGACACTTCCAACGAATGGGTCAGGCGGGTGCGAAAGAAATCGCCCTCGTGGTTGACGAAGACCTGCGTCTTGTAGGCCAAGCGGCGGAATGCCACGGAATGAATGATGCGGTCGCGGTCGCGCTGAAAGGCGCCACGGGTGGCGCTTTCCGTCTCTGGATACAAACGGCCGCGCGAATCCTCGGACCGGCAGGCATAAGGCGCCAGCGGAAAGGCGGAATCTAGGGATCGCCGGTGGGTATCGATGGTATTCTCCTCCTGCGGGGCGATAAGGGGTGTGAAACGACAAACCCTCAAGCGCCCTGCCCGGGAGAGTATAACGGGTAAGCGGGAGGTCAACATGCTCGAAGTCAAAAGATTGTCGCTGGACGACGCACGCCTGATGATCCGCGGGGCGACCCGCCGGGCCAAGGCGATCAAGGTGCCCATGGTCATCGCGGTGACCGACGAATCGGGTCACCTGATCGCCTTTGAACGGATGGACGGCGGCAAGATTCTCAGCACCACCCTGGCCGTGGACAAGGCCATGACCGCTGCCGTGTCGCGCAAGGGCACGCACGAATACAACGCCGCCGCCCTGCCCGGCGAACTGACCTTCGGCATCCATACGGCGTTGCAGGGTCGGTTCTGTATCGTAGGCGGCGGGCGGCCCGTGGTGGTTGGTGGCGAGGTCGTGGGCGGCATCGGCATTTCCGGCGGCGCGCCGGAACAGGACATGGACGTCGCCCAGGCCGGGTTGGACGCCTTCTCCAAGTCGCTGGTGAAACCGGCGGCGGCAAAACGGCCCAGCCAGACGACCCGTCGTAAAAAATAACGCGGCCTGTTGGATTTTGGCGCAAAGACGCCTAGATTCAGGTCAACGCTCAATCCTCTTTTTGCATGGGGTATCAAACCATGGCCGACGGCAGCCACCTGTCGCCCGACGAGGGCATCCTGATCACCGAAAACGCAGCCAAGCGCATTGGCCTGTTGAAGGACCAGGACGGCAACCCGGACCTGATGCTGCGCATCGCCGTTTCGGCGGGCGGGTGCTCGGGCTTTTCCTATGGCTTCGACCTGGACGACAAGGTCAACGACGACGACCTGCTGTTCGAAAAGAACGGCATCAAGGTGGTGGTCGACGAGACGTCGCTGGAACTGCTCAAGGGCTCGGAACTGGATTACAAGGAAGACCTGATCGGCTCCTACTTCCAGATGTCCAATCCCAACGCCAACGTCGCCTGCGGCTGCGGCAGTTCATTCGGGGTTTAACCGGCCCGGGAAATTTGTGTTAGGAGAGAGGCCCGCCCAAGCGGGCCTTTTTTCATCGGGAGAGCCGCCTTGAAGATAGCCACCTGGAACGTCAATTCGATCAAGGCCCGCCTGCCCCGCGTGCAGGAATGGCTGGCCGAGTTCAAGCCCGACGTGGCCTTGTTTCAGGAATTGAAATGCGTCGAGGAAGCCTTTCCCCGGATGGAGATCGAGGACCTGGGCTACAACATCGCGATCTCGGGGCAAAAGACCTACAACGGCGTCGCGATCCTGTCCAAGCACCCGATGTCGGTCGAGATGACCGCCCTGCCCGGCGACGACAGCGACGAACAGGCGCGCTATGTCGAGGCCGTGATCGAGACCGCCAACCCGGTCCGCGTCTCCACCATCTACCTGCCGAACGGCAACCCGACGCGCAACGACGACGGCTCGGACCATGAAAAATTCACCTATAAGCTCGGCTGGATGGACCGCCTGGTCACGCGGGCCAAGGACCTGTTGCTGAACGACGAGGCCTTCGTCCTGGCCGGCGATTATAACATCTGCCCGACCGACGCCGACGTCTACGACCCCGTGCGCTTCGCCGACGACGCCCTGTGCCGCCCGGAAAGCCGCGCGCGCTTTCGCACCCTGCTGAACCTGGGCCTGACCGAGGCCTTTACCGCCATGAACCCGGGCGTGCATCAGTACAGCTATTGGGATTACACCGGCGGGGCCTGGCAAAAGGACAACGGCCTGCGCATCGACCACCTGTTGCTGTCACCCCAGGCCGCCGACCGATTGACCGCCTGCGGCATCGACAAGACCCCGCGCGGCAAGGAAAAGCCGTCCGACCACACGCCGGTGTGGATCGAGTTGGCGGACTAAGCCACGCGCCCTGCCGGGCCCCTCGTTACGAGCATAAATCCGGGAAAAGCGCGGCGAAGTTCGGGTCGACGCAGCCGTCAGGCTTGACCTTTGCCTTGGCCGGAACTACCGCCGACGGTTTCTTGCCGGGCTTCCCAAGGATCAAGGTGTTGCGGAGAAATTCAATGACATCGACGCGGGATTGCGCGGTGACTTTCTCGTTCGGCACCAACCGGACGTGGCGGTTGCGGTGGTCGTAAGTGTCGACTTCGTAAAGGCCGTCCCAGCCGTGATAGGCGCCTTCGTAGACGATCAGGCGCACGTCTTTCCGGTCCCGCGAGATCGCCTTATTGACCATTTCTTCGCATTGCCAGACCTTGGCGACGTAGTCGTTGGTGCCCAGGAACACGGCGATGGGATGATTGGGCCCGAAGCTCGGAACCGACGTCAGCTCGCACGGCGGGTAGAACACGACATGCGCCTTTAACGTCAGGCCGCCGCCTTTGCTCTCGTCGATGATGGCGGACTCCAGAGCAATCTCCGCGCCGTTTGACCATCCCATAACGCCGATCCTGTCCTTATCGACCTTGGGATGGGTCGCGATCAATTTCATCGCGTCGACGACATCCTGGTAATCCCCCGGCGGAGAGCCCCTTTCGTAACCGCGGCCGGTGAAATAATCGACATTGATGCTGGCGATGCCGTTCTCGGCGAAAAATTTCGCCCAACTGTATTGGCGATCACCGCGCCCGCCCGTGCCATGCATCAGCACCATGGCGGGAAACGGCCCGGAACCACCCTCGGGGATGGTCACATCGCCATAAAGCGTGACGCCCCCCTGCGATTCGAAAGATACGTTCCCGGTTTCCCCGTCCGACAAGCTGGACGTCGTGCCCCAGAACCCGGTCAGGAGCAGGACGCTGATCGCGCAGGTCTCGATCGTCCTTCCGATGGCTTTCGTTCGCATCCCTATTTCCCCGTCATTTGTTCAGATTTGTTTTTGATCGCAGCCGAAGCGAAAGTGAGCGTGCAAGCAGGTTACCGATCATTTGTTACATCAGTTTTCACTCATAATGCAAAACCGGTCGGCCCAGGCGGTCCGCCATTGACCTGCGCACCGATCCTCGAAAAGCTGGCATTCATGCTCGACACGATCTTCAAGCTTTCGCATCACCAGACCACCCCACGCCGGGAGGCCTTGGCGGGCGCGACCACATTCCTCGCCATGGCCTACATCATCTTCGTCAATCCGCAGATCCTGTCGGCGGCGGGCATGGACCGCGACGCGGTCTTCGTTGCGACTTGTATCGCCGCCGCCGTCGGCTCGCTGATCATGGGGCTTTACGCCAATTTCCCCATCGCCCTGGCGCCGGGGATGGGGCTCAACGCCTATTTCGCCTTCACCGTGGTCCTGACCCTGGGCCATAGCTGGCAGGTCGCGCTCGGCGCGGTCTTCGTCTCGGGCCTGTTATTCTTGATCATCAGCATTCTGCCGATCCGCGCCTGGCTGATCGGGGCGATCCCGAAATCGCAGAAGATGGCGATCTCGGCGGGGATCGGCCTATTGCTCGGCATCGTCGCCCTGGAAAGCGCGGGCGTCGTCGTCGCCGACAAAGCCACCCTGGTGACGGCCGGAGATCTGACCCGGCCCGAGACGCTGCTCGCCTGCCTCGGGTTTCTCATCATCGTCGCGCTCGACTACCGGAAGGTACCGGGCGCGATCCTGATCGGCATCTTGCTGGTGACAGGGCTTGGCATCGGCCTTGGCCTGACGACGCCCGCGGGCGTGTTCGCGCCGCCGCCCAGCCTGAAGCCGACGTTCCTGGCCCTGGATATCCCCGGCGCGTTGGAACTGGGCCTGGTGACCATCGTGTTCACATTTCTGCTGCTCGACCTGTTCGACACCACGGGATCGCTGATCGGCGTTTGCCAGCGCGCGGGCCTGCTCGACGAAAACGGCCAAATGCCGCGTTTGAAACGGGCCCTGGTCGCGGACGCGAGTGCGACCATGGTGGGGGCGGCGCTCGGCACCTCGACCACCACGTCTTACATCGAAAGCCTGGCGGGCATCCGCGCCGGTGGGCGCACAGGCCTGACGGCGGTCGTCGTCGCGGGCCTGTTCCTGCTGGCGCTGTTCTTCGCCCCCCTGGCCGGGAGCGTGCCCCCCTTCGCCACCGCCGCCGCCGTGTTCTTCGTCGCCTGCGTCATGTGTCAGGCCCTGGCCGACATCGACTGGGCGGACATGACGGATTTCGTCCCGGCAATCGTGACCGCCCTGGGCATGCCGCTGACCTTCTCCATTTCGACCGGGATCGGCCTCGGCTTCATCGCCTACGTGGCAATCAAAATCCTGAGCGGCCGCCCCAGAGAAGCCAGCCCGGCCATGCTGGTGCTGGCCGGTATCTTCGTGATCAAGTTCGCTCTCAAGTAGGCCGCGCCCCTTTCGGCGCCTTATCGGCCCATGAGAATTTCCATTTTGTCGGGGCCGCGGGCTAGCCGTTAGCCTAGGGTAATTCTGGCGAAAGGAATGCCTCATGACCGATACGCTGACCGGCGGCTGCCTATGCGGTCGTCACCGATACGAGATCACCGGCAAGCCGGTCGTCGCCACCCACTGCCTGTGTTCCAGCTGCCGCCGCGCCTCGGGCGGGACGCTGGTGACTTGGCTGACGGCGCACAGCAGTGACTTTCGCTGGACCACGGCGGAACCGGCTTACTACGCCTCGACCCCCGGCACGCGACGCGGGTTCTGCGCGACCTGCGGCACCAGTCTGAGCTTTCAGCGTGACGACCGGAACGTCGAGGTCGATGTTGGTGCTGCGACCCTGGACAACCCGGAACGGATCACACCCGTCGATCACATCTGGGCCAGTGACCGCCTGAGCTGGAGCCCCCTGGCCCCGGGCCTGCCCCTGCTCGACAAAAGCCATTGGCACCACGGTTATCCGGACGGCGAGGACTAGGTCAGCCCGCGAGCGCTTTACACGGCTCATATCGGAAACAGTCGGCGACGTGGTCGTTCACCAAGCCCGCCGCCTGCATGTAGGCATAGACGATGGTGGAGCCGACGAAGGTGAAGCCGCGCTTCTTCAGGTCCTTGGACAGGGCGTCGCTTTCAGGCGTCGTCGCGGGCACGTCGCCCCGGCCTTGGCGCTGTCCGTCGATCGGCGCACCGCCGACGAAGGCCCAGACGTAGGCGTCGAAACTTCCGAATTCCTTTTGCACGGCCAGGAAGGCGATGGCGTTCTTGCGCACCCCGAAAACCTTCAACCGATTGCGGATGATTCCGGGGTTCTGGAGGATTTCTTCGAGCCGTTCATCGCTCAGATCGGCACAACGGATAGGATCAAATTTTTCAAATAATTCAATATAGTTGTCGCGCTTTTTTAAGATCGTTTCCCAACTCAGGCCAGCCTGCGCGCCTTCCAGGCAAATCATTTCGAAATGCTTGCGGTCGTCATGCACGGGCACGCCCCATTCGGCGTCGTGATAGGCCTCGTAATAAGGCTTTCCCTGCCCCACCCAGGAACAGCGAACCCGTCCGTCCTCACCCGTAACCGTCATCGGTGGCTCCTTATCCAAGGCTCATTTGTTCGCACTTTGTTCCCATCCCGTCAAGATTCAATCATCCGATCGTAGCTGGCGAAAAGTTGATCGCGCCACCGCCGAAAGGCATTCCGACCCGCGCCCATTCTGGAGGACCTTTGATGCATCAAG
>DJHY01000110.1 GCA_002433335.1 Rhodospirillaceae bacterium UBA6608
GGTCTTGCCGGTCTTGCGGTCGCCGATGATCAGTTCGCGCTGTCCCCGGCCAAGCGGGATCATGGTGTCGATCACGGTTACGCCGGTCGCCAGCGGCTGGGTGACCAGTTCGCGGTCGACGATGCCGGGGGCCGGGCGCTCGATCGGATCGTGGCGCAGGGCGTCGATGGGGGCACCCCCGTCGAGCGGCGCGCCGGTTGAATCGACAACCCGGCCCAACAGGCTTTCGCCCACGGGCACGCGCAAAATTTCGCCCGTGCCGACAACCTTGCTTCCGGCGGTGATCTCGTCGCCGCCGCTCAACAGCACGGCGCTCAGGCGGCCGGGTGCGACCTGCATCACAAGGCCCAGCGCCCCGCCGTCGAACATCAGCACCTCGTCCATCGCCGCATGGGGCAGGCCGGTGACCGCGACCACGCCGTCGCCGACCGTTTCGACCGTGCCGATATGGTCGAACGCCGCGCTTTGCCGCAGGTCGTTCAGGCTGTCGCGGGCCGAGGGCAGCCAGGCGGCGAGTTGCTCACGCAGGTCGGCCATTTTTCCGCATCAGTCCTTCGGCTTCGGTCAATTGATCGGCCCAGGTCAGTTTCAACACGCCATGGGGAAAGCGCAGTTCCGCCCCACCCAGGATGTCGGCATCGACGTCGAACCGCAGGGTCATCTCGACACCCAACGCGTCGCGCAATCGGGTCGTCCAGGCGGCTTGTTCGTCGGTGCTCAGGGGGCGGGCGGTAACGGCGGTGACGGCATGTCCGTTATCGTCGATGTCACGGCAGAGCTGCGTGCGTTCGTCTTCAGGCAGGTCCGCGATGCGCTGCGTCAAACGGTCTAGGAACAGATCGTGCGGTAGGTCCTGTCCGGCTTCGCGCAGCAGCTTGCGGGCCAGATCGACCCCCAGCGATGCGACGTCTTCGCGCAGGTCAAGGAGGGCTGCCTCACGTTCCTTGGCGATGCCCGCCTTGGCGTCTTCCAGGGTCTTCTCGGCCTGGGCGCGTGCGTCGGCCAGGACGTTGGCGCGCTCAGATTCCAATTCGGCGCGGGCGGCTTCGATCATGGTCTCGCGTTCCTGGGCCAACGCCGCATGGTCGGCGTCGTAGCGGCGATGCGCTTCTTCGGCGGCGTCCTGCTGGGCCTTGGCCTCGGCGAAGGCTTCCTCGGCCAAGGCGCGGCGTTTCTCGATGACCTGTTTGACAGGGGCATAGAGAAAGCGGCGCAGCAGCCAAACCAGGATCAGGAAGTTGATCGCCTGAAGGGCGAGAGTCCAAAAATCGATCTGCATGTCAGCCCACGAACGGGTTCGCGTATAGCAACAGCAAGGCGATCACCAGACAGTAGATCGCCATGGTCTCGATCATCGCCAGCCCGACGAACAGGGTGCGGGACAGGGGGCCGACGGCTTCCGGCTGGCGGGCGATGGCATCCATCGCGGCGGCGATGGCGCGGCCTTCGCCCAGGGCGGGGCCTATGGCGCCGAACGACACCGCGACGAATGCGCCGATGATGCTCCACATCTCGATGGTCATTGTACCTCCTTCAACCAATCTCTTCGGTGCTCACGGCGGCCCCGATGAAGACGGCGGCCAGAACCGTGAAAATGTAGGCTTGAATGATGCCGATCAGAATGCCCAACAGCATGAACGGCACGGGCAGAAACAACCCCGCCAGGAACAGGACGATGGCGATGACCATCTCGTGGCTCATGATGTTGCCGTACAGGCGCACCATCAGCGAAAACGTGCGGGTGATCTCGGACAGCACGTTCAGGGGCAGCAGCAGGATGCTCGGCTTGGTATAGCGGCTGGCGTAGGCCCCAAGGCCGCGCGCCTGAATGCCCATGACATGGGCCGATACGAACACGATGGCCGCTAGGGCCATCGGCGTTTCCAAGTGCCCGGTCGGCGGTTTGACGCCGGGAACGATGGCCGACAGATTGGCGATCACGACGAACAGGAACAAGGTTCCGAGCAAGGGCACGTACTTGCCGTGATCGCGATGAATGATCGCGGCGATTTGTTCGTCCAGGGTCGTGACGATCACCTCCAATACGGTCTGCAACGGCCCGGCATGAACCTGCGCCCGGCGCAGGCCCAACCAACACAGCAGGGTCATCCCGGCCATGATCGCCCAGGTCGTGACGACCGGGCGGCTGATCGGCACGGGGCCCAGATTGAAAAGGATATCGGGGGCGAGGGGGCTGAGGTCCATGTCAGGCGGCCTCCACCCGACGCTGGATCATGACCCGCGCGATCATGAAGCCGAGCAGCGCCGACAGAATGGCGGCGGTGCCGTATTGCGCCGCCCCCCAAAACACCGCACCCGCCACGGCGATGCGTAGTGCGAACCATCCGACGGCGGCGCTGATCGGCGCACCGTTGGCCAGCTTATCGACGGAGCGGCGCAGCAACAGGAAATAGACGCCGCCGGTCGCGGCCCCCACGACCAGCCACAGGACGATCAGCGGAATGGATAGCTCGCTCATTCCTTGTTCACCCTTTGCCATGCCAGGTAACAGCCAGCGGCCACGCCGACGAAGATCAGCGCCGCGGTATAGAAGATGCCGCTGGAAAATTTCTCGTCCAACCAGCGCCCCGCCAGGACGCCGATCAGGACCGGCGTGATGACCAGCCAGCCCAATGCCCCGATCATCGACAGGTTCCGCCACAGCGGGCGTTCACCCGATTTTTCCCAATAGGCTTGCCGTTCCTGACGGGTGCGGACGGCGCGGCTCATCTTTTCTTGGCCGTTGTGATTGCCGTGATTGTTCCGGGTTTCGGTCATGACGACAGTTCCCCCGGCGGGCGTGGGCCGCCGCCGTCGCCGACGGGTTGGCGTCCGGCTTCCAGATAGCGTTGGATCTGGCGCATCGCGGCCAGATGCAGGCGCGTGGTCGAGGTGCGGGCTTCCGCGTCGGCGCTTTGTTCCTCGCGGAATCGGGTCAGCACGCTTTCGCCCAATTGATGCAGCGTTTCGTCGCCGACGGCTTCGCGGGTTGCGACCTCGACCAGATCGCCGTCGCGCACGGTCAGCACGCCGCCCCGTACGGCCACATGGTGCTCGACCCCGGCTTGATCACGCCAAGTGATGACGGAAATCGCCAGGACGGTGATGAAATCGGCATGGCCGGGCAGAACGCCGAAGGCCCCGGTTTCGTCCTCGGCCCGGACATGTGCGACGTCGTCGGCATCGATCACGACGGAAACGGGCGTGGTGACGAGCAGCCTCATGACGCAGCCCCTCCCTTCGCGGCGGCGGCCTGTTCCTTTTGTCGGGCGTCGTCCAACGATCCGACCATGTACAACGACGCCTCGTTCCAATCGTCGGTTTCGCCGTCCATGATCGCGCGGCAACCGGCAAGAGTGTCCTCGACCGAGACGCTCGCCCCGGCCAGGCCGGTGAATTGCGAGGTCACGGCGAAGGGCTGGGTCAGGAAGCGGATCAGGCGCCGGGCGCGGGCGACGGCGGTGCGGTCGCGCGCACTCAGTTCCTCGACGCCGAGCAGGGAAATGATTTCCTGAAGCTCTCGATACTGTTCGATCAGGCGACGGACTTCCTCTGCCGTTTCGTAATGGGCGTCGCCGACGACGCGCGGGTCGAGCACGACCGAGGACGAGGCCAGGGGATCGATCGCCGGATACAAGCCCTGGCTGGCCATGTCGCGGCTGAGCACGATCGACGAATGCAGATGGGTGAAGATATGGGCGACGGCGGGGTCGGTGAAATCGTCGGCGGGAACGTAGACCGCTTGGACCGATGTCATGCCCGCACTGCTGACCGAAGCGATGCGTTCTTCCAACTCCGCGATCTCGGTCGCCAGGGTCGGCTGGTATCCGACCTGCGACGGCAGGCGGCCCAGCAGCCCCGAAACTTCACCTCCGGCCTGTACGAAGCGGAACACGTTATCGATCAGCAGCAGCACGTCCTTGTGCATGGTGTCGCGGAAATGTTCGGCCACGGCCAAGGCGGTCATGCCGACGCGCCAGCGCGCGCCCGGCGGCTCGTTCATTTGTCCGAACACCAAGGACGTGCGGTCGATCACGCCCGAGCGCTGAAGTTCCAGCCATAGCTCGTGGCCTTCACGCGACCGTTCGCCGATTCCGGCAAAGACGGAAATGCCCGCGTATTTCTCGAACGTCAGGCGGATCAGTTCCATGATCAGCACGGTCTTGCCGACACCGGCCCCACCGAACATCGCGGCCTTGCCGCCGCGGGCCAGGGGGGCCAACAGGTCGATGATCTTGATCCCGGTGTGGAACATCTCGCTGCGCCCGCTGACTTCGCTCAGTTGCGGAGGGCGTTTGTGGATCGGCTCGCGCGGAACGTCGGGGCCGAATTCCGCACCCAGATCAATGGGCGTGCCGACCACGTCGATCATCCGTCCCAGAACCGCCGGGCCGGAAGGCACGGTGATCGGCCCGCCGGTGTCGCGCACCGGCACGCCCGCCTTCAGGCCCGCCGTGTCCTGCATGGCGACGCCGCGCACGGTTGTGGCGTTCAGATGTTGGTGGACTTCGACGATCAGGCGATGCGGCCCGTCCCACAGAACCTCCAGCGCGGTATTGACCGGGGGCAGGCGATTGGCGGGAAAGGAAATGTCGGTGACGGACCCGCTGACGGCGACGATAGCCCCCTCGGCAACGGGCGGCGATTCGACCGGTGATTCTTTGGGCATCGATGTCGTTTCGGTCACGCCCTGTTACTTTCCCGCAAGATTCCGCGTGGTTTTGTCCGGCTGCCGTCGTGAAGGCGGCAGGACCGGGCGTTGAAGGCTAAATCATGCCGCAGGCCGGCATTCGGGTCCAGACCGGGTTGGGCCAGCCTAAACTACCCGTCTAGACTAGAGGTATCTCGACCCGGCGGGCACGCAAGAGGCGGGAACTGAAATCTGCATTTCGCCCAACAGCATGAACGATAGCGTCTTGCCGTGCAGGTCCTGGGTCAGGGCGCTGTTCACGCCGCCTTCCAGGGCGTCGTCGATCACGAAGTTGATGGCATTCAGGTTGGGCAGCAGATAGCGGGTGACCTTGGTCGCGCCCTTGTGGCGGAACAGGTCGAGGACTTTGTCTTCGGTCACCTGACCGACTATGTGGGCATAGGCCTCCGGCAGATAGGCGACGAGCGAGATGTTCGACCGATTGCCTTTGTCCCCGGCGCGGCCATGGGCGACGGCGTGAAGGGGCAGAGTGAGGTGGGCGTGCTGGGTCATGATGTGACCTCCTGCACGCGGGCCTGGGCCTCGACCGGGCCGCGCGGCACCAGGGACGAGGCCGTATTGACCTGTCCCGTGACCGAACCCCGATAGCCGCCCCCGCCCGCCGGGCCGGAGCAGAACAGGGATTGAACCTCGTCGGTCAGGTATTGCGCGGTCGCCTTGTCCGCCGTGCGCACGGCGGCGCGCAGCCGGTATTCACCATCCGCCGGACGATTGGCGCCGCGCGCGCGGTCGGCGTCGTCGTTGTCGAAGGCGGCACCGGTTCCCACGACCTCGACCCGCAGAGGATCAGCCACCCCGTTGCGGCGCAGGCGCGTCTTGACGATATCGGCGGCGAGTTGCGCACGGGCCAGGGCGTTCGGCCCGGCATAGGTCATTTCGGCCTCGCCCAGCCAGCCGCCGTCGGCGGAGACGGTCACCTTCAACGTATCCGGTGGCGGATGTCCTTTGGCGCCTCGTATGCGGACCCGGTCCCGGCCGGTGTCTTCCAAGGACACGCCGGTGACGTCGAGGGTCACGTCCGGCGTCAGATAGGCCGCTGGATCGTGCATTTCATAAAGGATCTGTTCGGTCACCGTGGCTTTGTTGACCAGTCCGCCCGTGTCCTCAGCCTTGGTGATGACGATGCCGCCGTCGGCGGAAATCTCGCCGATGGGAAAGCCCAGGTCGTCCAATCCCGGCACGTCCTTGAACCCGGGGTCGCAGAAATAGCCGCCGGTGATCTGGCCGCCGCATTCCAGCAAATGCCCGGCCAGGGTGCCCGCCGCCAGCCGATCCCAATCGTCCTCGGCCCAGCCGTATTCATGGATCAGCGGGCCCAGGACCAGGGCGGCGTCGGTGCTGCGCCCGACCAGCACGACGTCGGTATCCAGCGCCAATGCCCGGGCCACGGGCCGCGCCCCCAGATAGGCATTGGCGGCGACGATCTCCTTGCCGGAAATGGAGACGCCTTCGATCGTCGGCAAGGCGGCGATGTCGTCGCCGGTCATGAAGCCCAATAGGTCGTCGCCCAAGACGACGGCGACCCGTAGGTCTTCGACGCCCAATTCCTGGGCCAGTTCCAGGGTGCGTTTCGCGCCGCCCAAGGGATTGGCGTTGCCCAGGTTGGCGACGATGCGCACGCCCGATGCCTTGGCCTCTTTCAACACGCCGCGCAGGTAGGGTTCCAGATAGGGGGAGTAGCCCAAATCCGGATTGTTCATGCGGATGCGTTGGGCGATGGCCAGGGTGCGCTCGCCCATCACTTCGAAGATCAAGTAACGTGGCCCGTCGCACCGGGCGAGAGTGCGGACCACCGGCAGGCCGGCGTCGATACGGTCCCCGGCGAAACCCGCGCCGGAGCCGATATAGACCGTCTTTTCCGCCATGCCGGAGGTCCTCCCCGTCAAGTCGCCGTGTCTTTAACGGCGGTCAGGATGCCTGCAAGCCATCGAAGTTGAAGATCATCTCCTTGCGCAGGCAGCCGTCGAAGTGGTCCAGGATGTTCTGCGCGGTCATGATCGAGGCTGCTTCCAGCGCCAGCACCGATGCCGCGCCGTTGTGCGGCGTCAGGATCGTATTGGGCTGGTTGAGCAGCGGATGATCGGCGGGCGGCGGTTCGTCCGAATAAACGTCGACACCGGCTCCGGCCACATGGCCGCTGGCCAGCGCCGCCGCCAGGGCGGCTTCGTCGACCACGCCGCCCCGGGCGTTGTTGATGACGATGACACCGGGCTTCATCGCCGCAAGTTCCTTCTCGCCGATCAGGTGGTGGGTGGTTTCGTCCAACGGGACATGGATGGAAACGAAATCGGCCTCGCCCAGGACGGGGCGGAAGTCCTCGACCGCGCGCACACCCTGCTGGGCGGCGATGTCGCGGTTGAGGTTGATATCCGCCACGGTCACGTCCATGCCGAAGGCCCGGCACAGTGGGGCCACCATGCGCCCGATCCGGCCATAGCCGATGATCAGAAGCTTGGAGCGGAACAGGTCCTTGGCGATGTATTTGCTGCGGTCGGGCCAGCGGCCTTCGCGCACCAGGGCGGTCTGCCCGGTCAGGTCGCGGGCCAGGGACATCATCATCGACAGGGTGTGTTCGGCCACGCAGCGGGCATTGGCGCCCGAGGCGATACACACGGGAATGCCCCGCGCGCTCAGATAGTCGACGGCGACGTTGTCGCAGCCGACGCCGTGGCGAGACACGACCTGCAGGTCGTTGGCGTTGGCCAGGACGTCCTCGGTCAGTTTGGCGGCGCGGACGGCGACACCGTGAACGCCGACCAGGGCCTTGGCCAAGGTTTCGGGATGGTTGTTGTCGGCGATGACGACTTCGACATCGTCGCGGGTGGCGAACAGTTCATGGCCCGCGGGATGCAGGCGTTCGGTCATAAGCACACGTTTGACAGCCATGGCGGCCTCCAATAGCGCTGATCCAGAAAACGGTTGGAACGGTCGGGCGGAGCGTTATTCCGCCGCCGTCTTCGAGCCGAAGAATTTCTTCTTCACGATCGATTGGCTTTCATAGATCGAGCCGCCTTTAAGCGGTTCGGGGTAGGGCAGACGAACAGGAACGGACGTCAGCCGCGGCTGGTTGGTGGGCTCGCCGGCCAGGAAGGTCGCGACGTAATCTTCCCAGGTCGATCCGGGGCGAAGACCGCGCAGGTCCCAGGCATCGGCGGCGGCAACCTGCAACAACAGCAGGGTGCGGTCGCGGCCCGAGGTGTTTTGCGCCGACCCGTGCATGGTCCGCACATGGTGGAAACTGCAGGCACCGACCGGGCCGGTGATCAGTTCCGCCTGATCCAGGTTCAGGCCCGGCTCCTCGGGGTCGACGGCGCCGACGAAGCGGTCGTCCTGGTGATGATCGAAAGCCGGTCCTTTGTGCGATCCGGGAACGCAGAGCAGGGGGCCGTTATCCGGCGTCATTTCGTCGAGCATCACGCCGACGGCCAGCACGTCGTCGTTGGTATGCGGATAGAAGGCCCAATCCTGGTGCCATTCGACGGGCGATCCGTATTCGGCGGACTTCAGGTTGATCTTGGAGCCGTGCATGCGGAATGCCGGCCCGAGCAGGGACGTCAGAACGGACAGCAGCCGCGGATGGCGCGCCATCTTTTCGAACGTCTGATGGTTCAGGAACGGTTCCTTGATACGGCGGACGCGCGGGCGGTCCGGCGTGTGATTGGGTTCCAAGTCGATGACGGACGTATGATCGGTCAGGCCGCGAGCGCTTTCGACTAATTCGGCCAGCGCGTCGCGCATTTCCTGAACTTCATCCGCCGTATAGATGTTTTCGACAACGATGAAGCCCTTGTCGTTGTAACTGGTGACCTCGGTGTCAGAGATCATGGGGTCGGTGGTCATGGTGGTTTCGATGCTCCTCACAGGTACGACGCCGGCTTTTCGCCGGTCGGTGTTACCCGAAATATTCGGGGAAATGAGCGCGGATTTCATCCGTCGTTGAAACCGTGCCCTTCAGATGATGGCGCACGGCGGCTTCCGCCTTGTTGGGATTCCTCTCGGCGATGGA
>DJHY01000220.1 GCA_002433335.1 Rhodospirillaceae bacterium UBA6608
CTGAAGCCCAAGCCGAAACAGAACAAATTATTCATGGTATGGATGCCCCCGTTGCATGCCGCTGGTCGACAAGCGGGCGAAATGCCCCCTATAAGCGGGGACGGTTATAACCACAGGCAACATGCCATGCCAGGGGTCCCTCCCAAAGTTTCCCGTTCCGTCCGCGCCATCTTGTGTGCGGCCTTGTTCGTCTGCACCGTCGTTCCGTCGGCGCTGGCGCAGGGATTGTTGGGCCAGGACCCGAACGCGGCAAAGGAACAGTCGCAGGATAAGCTGCGGACCCAGCAATTGGATGAATACCATCGTTGCATGGCTTTGGCGCGCAAACGGCCGCAGGACGGATTCGAAGCGGCGATCGCCTGGCGTTCCATGGGCGGGGGCGATCCAGCGGACCATTGCGCCGCCGTCGCGCTGATCGAATTGGAACAATACGCCGAGGCCGCCAAGCGGCTGGAACGCTTGGCGCAGATTTCCATCGAAGAGCCTGTGATCAAGGCGGGGTTGTACGAGCAAGCGGGGCAGGCCTGGCTGCTGGAAGGGCGCCCGATCGATGCGACCCGCGCTTTTACCTTCGCCATCGGCCTGAAGCCGGGGGACCCGGACTTGTTGGTCGACCGGGCCCAGGCCTGGGCCGCGCGTCAGGATTTCGAAGGGGCGGATGCCGACCTTAGCGCAGCATTGAACCTGGCGCCGTCGCGCGACGATATCTATGCCCTGCGCGCCAGCGCCCGCCGTTTCATGGACCGGCCCAAGGATGCCATGGCCGACGCCAATACGGCCCTGGAATTGAACCCGACCAATCCTGATGCCTTGTTGGAGCGCGGTATCCTGCGACGGCTTTCCGGAAACGATGCCGGGGCCCGCAGCGACTGGATGAAAATTCTCAATGCCATGCCGGATAGCGCCGCCGCCGGACCGGCCCGCCAAAACATCGAACACATGGATGTGAAGCCGGACGGCATCGGTCAGCCGGCACAGCAGGAAGGCGGCCCGCCGCTACGCTAGGCGGTGCGGAGAGTAGAATCAGAAATCCAGGTCGGCGTAGTGGCGCGGCGGGGGAAAGCCGGGCATCCGGTCCGACAGGACAGAGCGCATGCTGGGCCGGGATTTGACCCGCGCGTACCAATCCCGGGCTTCCGGGTGATCTTCCCAGGGGACGTCGCCCAGGTAGTCGACGCAGGACAGGTGCGCCGCCGCCGCAACGTCGGCCATTGAAAAATCGTCACCCGCCAGCCAGCGCCGCCGTTCTACCAGGAACGACAGATAGTTCAGATGCATGTGGATGTTGACGTGCCCGGCGCGAATCCGGGCACCCTTCGGCTCGCCTTGGCCCAGGAAGCGCTTCAACAGTTTCTCACCGACCAGGTTCTCGGTGACCTCGCGGTTGAATTTTTCATCGAACCAATTGGTCAGGCGGCGGACCTCGGCCCGGATCACCGGGGTGCGGCCGATCAACGGCGGGTCGCCGTGGACTTCATCGAGAAATTCGCAAATCACGTCGGCGCCGGAAATGGCGGTGCCATCGACCTCGATCAGAACCGGCACGTTCCCCGCCGGGTTAAGGGCGAGGAATTCGTCCCGCCGCTCCCAGATGTTCTCGATCCGGAGTTCGTGTTCCAGCCGCTTTTCGCCCAGGAAGATTCGGGCCTTTCGGCAAAAGGGGGACATCCAAAGATGATAGAGGGTGCGCATGGGTGATTCTCCTACACCGGATTTTCCGCCATTGGAACGATGCAAATCACAGTCTGCTCGCAAACACCTCGCGAAGATGTGACGGCGCTGCCCCCTGTTCGCCTTAATGCGGGGGCATATACTACGCAGCACATCAACCAAGGCAACGACAGCAGGCCGAATTGTCGGATTCAGTTTAAGAAGGACCCCGCCATGATCATCCGCCAACGCCCGAGCAACCCCATCGCGTCCAGCGAGATCACACCGAAAAGCGTATTCGACGAACGGCGATCGATCATCAAGGCGCTGGGCTTCGGCGGCCTGGCCGCGACCATGCCGGCCTGGCTGCCCGACGCGGCGCAGGCGGCCTATCGCCCGGCATCGGGCAAGGCCCTCTCCGGCACGCCCCATCCGAAGTACAACGCCAAGGTCCTGGGCGAGGATCCGACCTCGCTGGATCTGGTGACCAGCTATAACAATTTCTATGAATTCGGCACCGGCAAGGGCGACCCCCATCAGAACGCGGGCGGCCTGAAAACCACGCCCTGGACGATTAAGGTTGAGGGCGCGGTCGAGCGGCCCGGCACTTATGACCTGGACGATCTGATTCGCGCCGAGGATATCGAAGATCGCGTCTATCGGTTCCGCTGCGTCGAGGCCTGGTCCATGGTCGTGCCCTGGTTGGGCGTGCCCCTGGCCAAGATCATCAAGCGCCTGGGCCCAACCTCGAAAGCCAAATACGTTTACTTCGAAACCTTGTTCGACCCGGACCAAATGGTCGGCCAGCGCCGCCAGATTCTGGAATGGCCCTATAAGGAAGGGCTGCGTATCGACGAAGCCATGAACCCGCTGACGCTGTTCGCCGTCGGTGTCCATGGCGAAATGATGCCGAACCAGAACGGCGCGCCGGTGCGCCTGGTCGTGCCGTGGAAATACGGCTTCAAGTCCATCAAGTCGATCGTCCTGATGCGGTTCACGGACAAGCAGCCCCATACGTCGTGGAACGACGCCAACGCCGACGAATACGGCTTCTATTCCAACGTCAATCCCGAGGTCAGCCACCCGCGCTGGAGCCAGGCCACGGAAAAGAAAATCGGCGTCAACAACGTGTTCGGTTTGCCGATCCGCAAACCGACGCTGAAGTTCAACGGCTATGCCGACGAGGTCGCGGACCTCTATGCCGGTATGGACCTGGACCTGAATTACTGACCCGCCCTACTTGGACCAAACGATGCGCCAGACTCCAGTCGCCCAAAGAATACTGAACGCTCCCTTGGCCAAGCCGGTCGTGCATGTGGCAGCCATGCTGCCCTTGGCGTGGTTGTTGTGGCTGGGGGCGCAGGGGCAGTTCGGCCCGAACCCGGCGGAATTCATCAACCGATACACGGGCGATTGGGCGATCCGCTTTTTGCTGATCTCGCTGGCGATCACGCCGTTGCGCAGCCTGACCGGGTTAACCGCGATCATGCGCTTCCGCCGCATGTTGGGGCTTTACGCTTTTGCCTTTGCGGGGCTGCACGTCGTCAATTACGTGGCGCTGGATCAGTACTTCGCCTGGGCCGCGATCTGGCAGGATATTCTGAAGCGCACCTACATCACCGTCGGCATGCTGGCGCTGGTGATTCTATTGGCGCTGGCCGTGACCTCGCCCAAGGCGATGGTCAAGAAGATGGGCGGGCGCAATTGGCAACGCCTACACAAGCTGGTCTACGTCGCCGCCGTGGCTGCCCCGCTGCATTTCGTGATGATGCGCAAAGGCTTTCAGCTAGAGCCCCTGATCTATGCCGGAATCGCGCTGTCGTTGCTGGCCTATCGCGTGGGCGCCCGCGTCGCGGTACATCTGCGTGTGCGCGCGGCTGCGACCGCTGCCGCGAACGGCAGCGGAACCCAGGCCATCTAGGCGGCAAAACAGTGTCGACTAGGCAGATTCTTCCTGGTCACCCGGCAAATTCGACCGGGTGACTTCGCCGACGTCCAGCGCGTCGCGCGCTTCCATCACCGCCAGCATGACCGATCCGGCGGCCCCCGTGTGGCCGGGGTCGGCGATGGCGCGGGCCATGTCGGCCGAGGCCGCCATGGTGGACGGCTTGTCTTCATCCAGTTCTTCGCTGGCCTGCATGCGGCGCTGAATTTCCTGGCTGATCAGATCTTCGATCTGGGCGCGCTGTTCGGCGGGCATGGCTTCCAGGTCTTCCTCGGAAAGGCCCATGCGCTGCAGGATTTGCTCGCGCAGCTCTTCCATCTTCCGCTTCTCGACCTCTTCGGCGTAGGCGCGGAATCCGTTGTCGCGAATGAAGGCCACGTCGTCGTCACCGGCGCTGACTTCCTCGGTCGGTTGTTGTTCGACGGAGGCGGCAAGCATCTCGGCGAACGAACCCGACCCGGCGTCCTGAGCTTCCGGTTTGCGGTTGGTCTGCGGCCCGAAAATGGGGGACACGGCATCGATGTTCATGGCTCTCCTCCTGCACGATCGTCGCGTTAGCTCCGACGACCGCTGCAAGGGGTGTGCCAGCTGGCCGATGGGGAGGTTTAGTGCGCTTCGTCCCAATTGGCGCCGGTGCCGACGTCGACGTCGAGTGGTACCGACAGGACGGCCGCGCCCGACATCACCCGGGCGACGACGGCGCGGGTCGCATCGACCTCGGCGTCGGGGACTTCGAAGATCAATTCGTCATGGACCTGCAACAGCATCCGCGCCTTCAGCCCAGCGTTGGTCAGGGCGTCGGGCAGGCGGATCATCGCCCGCTTGATGATGTCGGCGGCCCCGCCCTGGATCGGGGCGTTGATGGCGGCGCGCTCGGCGAAGCCGCGCATGTTGGGGTTGCGGTCGTTGATGCCGCGAACATGGACCTTGCGCCCGAACGGGGTGGTCACGAAGCCTTCCTTCTTGGCCTGTTCCTTGGTCCGTTCCATGTAGTCCTTGATGCCCGGATACTGTTCGAAATAGGCGTCGATGTATTCCCCGGCCTCGCCGCGCGAAATGCCCAGCTGGCGCGCCAGCCCAAAGGCCGAAATGCCGTAGATGATGCCGAAGTTGATGGCCTTGGCCCGGCGGCGGACCATGGGGTCCATGCCCTCGACCGGGATGCCGAAGACCTGACTGGCGGTCAGGGCGTGAATGTCCAGGCCGTCGTGGAACGCCTGCTTCAACGAGGCGATATCCGCGACATGGGCCAGCAGGCGCAATTCGATCTGCGAATAGTCGGCGGACATCAGGGTATGGCCGCGCTCGGGGACGAAGGCGGTGCGGATCTTGCGGCCTTCTTCGCTGCGGATCGGAATGTTCTGCAGGTTCGGATCGTTGGACGACAGCCGCCCAGTCGCCGCCCCGCTCTGCGAATAGTTGGTATGCACGCGCCCGGTCTTGGGATTGATCTGATTGACCAGGGTGTCGGTATAGGTGCTTTTCAGCTTGGCGAACTGACGCCAATCCAACACCCGCTGCGGTAGGTCGTGGCCCTGCGCCGCCAATTCTTCCAGCACGTCCGCGCCGGTGCCATAGGCCCCGGTCTTGGTCTTCTTGCCGCCTTCCAATCCCATTTCGTCGAACAGGATTTCGCCCAACTGCTTGGGCGAGGCGATGTTGAATTCCCGCCCGGCCAGTTTGTGAATCTCGCCTTCCAGATCGGCCATGCGGGCGGCGAAATCGTCGCTCAGGCCCTTGAGAACCGTGGCGTCGACCTTGATGCCCAGACGCTCCATATCGCGCAACACGGGGACCAGCGGTCGCTCCAGCGTTTCGTAGACCGTGACCATATGTTCCGCGACCAGACGCGGCTTGAACATCTGGTGCAGGCGCAGAGTGATGTCCGCATCCTCGGCGGCGTAATCCAGGGCCTTGTCCAACGGCACCTGGTCGAACGACAACTGCGATTTGCCGCTGCCGGTCACGTCCTTGAACTTGATGGTGTCATGGTCCAGGAAATCGCGCGCCAGCTCGTCCATGCCATGGCCGTGCAGGCCGCCGTCGAGCACGTAGCTGAGCAGCATCGTATCGTCGATCGGGCCGACCTCGACCCCGTAGCGGCCCAGGACCTGCATGTCGTATTTGATGTTCTGCCCGATCTTGAGGATCGACGGATCCTCGAGCATCGGCTTCAGCGCCGCCAGGGCGGCGTCCATCGGAACCTGTTCGGGCGCGGACCCTGCGTCTCCGGCATCGCCGCCCAGGTCCAATTGACCCTGCGGGGCGCTGGAAACATGAGCCAGCGGGATGTAGCAGGCCTTGCCCGGCTCCGTGGCCAGCGAGACGCCGACCAGCCCGGCCCCCATGGCGTCCAGGGCATCGGTTTCCGTATCGACGGCGATCACGCCGGTGTCGTAGGCCGCATCGATCCAGGCCTGCAGGCGGTCCAGGGTTTGAACCAGCTCGTATTCCGTCTTGGCCGGGGCAGCGGGCAGGCCCGCGAGGGCGCTATCGCCCCCGGCCGCGCCACTCCCAAGGCGGCTTTCCACCGTGGTCGCCAGGGATTTGAAGCCCAGGTCGCGCAGGAAGGTCAGCAGCGTTTCGGGGTCCGGCGATTTCTTCCGCAGGTCGTCGATGGTGCGGTCCGTCGGCACGTCGTTCTTCAACGTCACCAGTTCGCGGGAAATCCGCGCCATGTCGGCCTGGATCATCAGGGATTCGCGACGCTTCGGCTGTTTGATTTCCTCGGCCCGGGCCAAGAGGGTGTCCAGGTCGCCGTATTCGTTGATCAGCTGCGCCGCCGTCTTCACGCCGATGCCGGGAACGCCGGGCACGTTGTCGGTTGAATCACCGGCCAGGGACTGCACGTCGACCACCCGATCGGGCCCGACGCCGAATTTCTCGACCACCTGTTCCGGGCCGATTTCCCGGTTCTTCATGGCGTCGAACAGGACGACCTGCTCGTTGACCAGTTGCATCAGATCCTTGTCGGACGAAACGATGGTCACCTCGGCCCCGCGTTCCTGGGCCTGGCGGGCGAAGGTCGCAATAAGGTCGTCGGCCTCGAAGCCTTCCATGTCGACCGCGGCCACGTTCATCGCGGCGGTCGCCTTGCGGACCAGCTCGAACTGCGGAATCAGGTCTTCCGGCGGCGGCGGGCGATGGGCTTTGTATTCGGGATAGATGTCGCTGCGGAACGTCTTGCGCGCGCGGTCGAAAATCACCGCGACGTAATCCGCTTCCGTATCCTCGACCAGCTTCATCAGCATCTTGGTGAAGCCGAACACCGCGTTGGTCGGGGTGCCGTCGGGCGCGCTCATCGGCGGCAGGGCGTGGTAGGCGCGGAAAATGAAGCCCGATCCGTCCACCAGAAAGACATGTTCGCGCTGATCGGTCATGGGGAATCCATTGTTTCAGGCGGTTGGGCGGACAGGCCAAGGGCCCGGCGGGCGGTTCCCTGCCGAGGGGGCAAAGAAAAGAACCGAACGGCGCGGATCAATGGCCGTGGGCGGCGATCGGGGCGTCCGGGTTCAGGCGATAGTGCCTGGAGCAATAGGGGCAGACGATTTCCGCGTGTTCGTCGAACTTCAGAAACACCTTGGGGTGGCCCAGCGCGCCGCCGCCCCCGTCGCAGGCGACGGTCGGGGTATCAACGTAGATGGGTTCTTCCGGGTCCATGTCCAATCCTCGGCTCGCTAATGGGTGCGCCCCGGCAGCGGCCATGACCGTTGACCCTGGGCTTGACCGGATGATACCGATTGCGGCCCGACAATCAATACACAGCGGCATCATTCCGGCGCGAACGGCATTTCCGGCCGAACGCGGCGACGGCCCGCCGAGGAGCCCATGACCGTCCCCAATTCCAACGCTCAGCCAGAATACGGGCCCGAAAACGCCGTCGAAATCAGCAATTTGCGCAAGGTTTATGGCCGCGGCGGCAACGTCCCCGGCTCGGACGGCAATACGGTCGCCGCGCTCAAGGGGCTCAGCCTGAACATCCCCCGGGGCTCGTTCTTCGCCCTGTTGGGCCCGAACGGGGCCGGAAAATCGACGCTGATCAACATTCTGTCCGGTCTGGTCATCAAAACCTCGGGCACGGCCCGGGTCTGGGGCCACGATATCGACGCCGACATGCGGGCGGCGCGGCTGTCGCTGGGCGTGGTGCCGCAGGAATTGAACCTGGACCCGTTCTTCACGCCGCGCGAATTGCTCCAGGTGCAGGCCGGTTTGTTCGGCGTGCCCGCCGACCGCTGCCGCCCCGACGAGATTTTGGCCGCGGTCGGTCTGGCCGATAAGGCCGACGCCTATGCGCGCTCGCTATCCGGCGGCATGCGGCGGCGCTTGCTGGTCGCCAAGGCGATGGTCCATTCGCCCAAGGTCCTGATTCTGGACGAGCCCACCGCCGGGGTCGATGTCGAACTGCGCCGTCAGCTTTGGGGGACCATGCGCGACCTCAACGCGCGCGGCACGACCATCCTTTTGACCACCCATTATCTGGAAGAAGCCCAAGCCCTGTGCGACCGGGTGGCGATCATCAACCATGGCGAACTGGTCGCCTGTGACGAGACGGCGGGACTTCTCGCGCGGCTCGATTCCAAGGAAATGCTGATCACCGTCGACCGCGACGTCGACCAAGTGCCTACGGGCCTGACCGCCTTTCATGTCGAGATGCGCGGGCCGCGTCAGATCGCCGTGTCCTATCCGCCGTCACAGGCCCATTCCGGCGAAATCATCGCCGCCATTCAGGATGCCGGGCTGGTCATCACCAACCTGTCGACCAAGGAAGCGGACCTGGAAGACGTCTTCCTGCGGCTGACCTCGGGCGATCCGGACCTCGCCCCCGCGCAGGGCGCGGCCCGGTAATGACGCGCCGGGGCGCGGGGCGGCTGATCGTCCTGGCTCTTTGCGGCTTCTTATCCGCCTGCGCGGTGCCGCTGACCTATCCCGCCGGTCCATCCAAGGCCGAACCCCATTTCATGATGGATTGGTTCGTCGCCGGCGACGGCATCCGCCTGTCCGTGCGGTCGTGGAAGCCCGAGGGGCCGCCCAAGGCGGTGATCGTCGCGCTGCACGGCTTCAACGACTACTCCAATTTCTTCGCCGAACCGGGGGGCTGGCTGGCGGCACGGGGGGTGTTGTCCTACGCCTATGACCAACGCGGATTCGGCGACGGCGTGCGGCGCGGCCTCTGGGCCGGAACGGACGCTTACGCCCGCGACCTGACCGATTTCGTCGCCTTGGTGCGGCGGACCCATCCGGGCCTTCCGGTTTATGTCCTGGGGGAAAGCATGGGGGGTGCGGTCGCCATCGTCGCCGCGACCGGTGCGGCCGGCGAGGGCGGGGAAAAGCCCGCCGCCGACGGCGTGATCCTGGCCGCGCCCGCCGTCTGGGGCCGGGCGACCATGACTTGGTATGAGCAGGCGGCGCTCTGGATCACGTCGCATACAATCCCGACCTTTCGCCTGACGGCGCAGGGGCTCAACATCCAGCCGTCCGACAATATCGAGATGCTGCGCGCCCTGGGCCGCGATTGGCAGGTCATTAAACGCACGCGGGTGGAAACCATTCACGGCTTGGTCGGCCTGATGGATCAGGCCCTGGCCGCCGCCCCTCGTTTCGACCAGACGGCGCTGATCCTTTATGGGGCCAAGGACGACATCATCCCCGACGGCCCGACCCTGGATTGGGTTCGCGGGCTTCCCCCGGCGGCGCGGGATCGGCAGACCTTTGCTTTATACGAAGGCGGCTACCACATGCTGCTCCGCGACCTGGATGCCCAGGTGATCTGGGGCGACATCCTGTCCTGGATCACCGACCGCACCGCCCCCCTGCCGTCCGGCGCGGACATGCGGGGCCAGGCGGCAATCGCCCGGGGGCCTTAGGGCTTGCGCGAAGACTAATCGGAAGCTTGCGCAGGGCGGATCGGCAAGGGTATGGTCCGCCCGACCGCTGCGGGCCAGATCATCGCCCGCGCAGGCCAGAGCACCCGTAGCTCAGCTGGATAG
>DJHY01000131.1:0-12854 GCA_002433335.1 Rhodospirillaceae bacterium UBA6608
GACGATCTGGCCGACCGCGCCCGAAGCGGCGGAGACGAACAGCGTTTCGCCCGCCACCGGCTGGGCGATCTGCATCCCGATCCAGGCGGTCATGCCCGGCAGGCCCAAGGCCCCCAGGTGCCAAGCCAGGGGCACCGGCTTTCCGTCCTGCCGCGCATCAGGCAGCAGGCGCAGGCCGCCCCCACCGGCGGCGACGCTGTAGTCGGCCCAGTCGAGCGAGCCGAACACCAGATCACCCTCGCGGAAATCGGCATTGCGCGATGCCGCGACCCGCCCGACCACGCGGGCCTCCATCGGCCCGCCCAGCGGCATGCGGTCGGCGGGCGGGCGGTCGGTGCCGATGCGCCCGCGCATGTAGGGATCCAGGGACATGTAAAGGGCGCGAACCAGAACGTCGCCGTCGCCGATGTCCGGCACGGACACTTCGCGCATTTCGAAATGATCGGGCGTGACCCAGCCGTCGGGGCGGCTTTTCAGAACGATTTGGCGGTTGGTCGCGGTCATTGGGTGGGCGCTCGGCGGATCAGGGTTCGGCGCCGACGCGGACCACCTGCTTGCCGAAGTTTTCGCCCTTCAGCATCGCGATCATCGCGGCGGGGGCGTTTTCCAGCCCCTCGGCAACGTCGACCCGATATTTGATCTGGCCGGATTTCAGCCAAGCGATCATATCGGCCTCGAACTCTGCCCTCCGGTCGACATGGTCGGACATGATGAAGCCCTCCATGCGGATACGCTTGCGGTTGATATGCGGCAGGTTGCGGATACCGGGAGTGTCTTCGCGGCTCAGATTGTATTGCGAGATCATGCCGCAGATCACGACCCGGGCCCGAACCTTGGCATGGTCCAAAGCTGCTTCCAGCACGCGCCCGCCAACGTTGTCGAAATAGATGTCCAAGCCTTCCGGCGCGGCTTTTTCCAACGCACCCAGAATATCGTCCCCAGCGGCGCGGTAGTTGAACGCGGCATCGAAGCCAAGTTCGCGCAGGTAGGCGACCTTTTCATCCGTGCCGGCGCTGCCGACGACGCGCAGGCCCTTGAGCTTGGCGATCTGGCCGACGATCTGGCCGACCGCGCCCGAGGCGGCGGAAACAAAAAGGGTTTCGCCCGCCACCGGCTCGGCGATCTGCAACCCGATCCAGGCGGTCATGCCCGGCATGCCGAGCGCGCCCAAGTGATAGCTGAGCGGCAGGCCCACGGACTCGGGATTGATCTTGTGAACGGCCTTGGCCGGGACCACGGAATAATCGGCCCAGTCGAGAACCTTGCCGAACACCAGATCGCCCTCGGCAAAGGCATCGCTGCGCGAGGCCGCGACCTCGCCCAGGATGCGGGTCTTGCACGGCTCACCCAGAACCCAGCCGGGGGCATAGGATTTGGCCGCGTCCATCCGCCCGCGCATCGACGGGTCCATGGACATGTAGACGGTGCGGACCAGCACCTCGCCCTCGCCGACCTGGGGCATGGGGACTTCGCGCATTTCGAAGCAGTCGGGGGTGACCCAGCCCTCGGGCCGGGATTTGAAGATGATCTGGCGGTTGGTCTCGGGCGTGGTCGTCGTCATGGTCTGGTGTGCCTTGGTGATGGTGGGACCTGGGTGTGGCAGGTCGGCTTATTTACCGGCGACGGTCATGCCGTCGATGCGCAGGGTCGGCGCGTTGGTGCCGTATTTGAATTCCAGGTCGTTCGCGGCGGTCAGCGCCTTGAAGATGTCCTTCAGGTTTCCGGCGATGGTCAGCTCGCTGACCGGAAAGGTCAGTTCGCCGTTCTCGATCCAGAAGCCGGAGCAGCCGCGCGAATAATCGCCTGTCACGCCGTTCACGCCCATGCCGATCAGCTCGGTCACATAAATGCCTTTGCCGACCGCGCCGATCATGTCCTGGGGCGAGATCGTTCCCGGTTCCAGATACAGGTTCGTCGCCCCCGGCGACGGCGGCGACGACGTCCCGCGCGAGGCATGGCCCGTGGTCCGCAGGCCCAATTGCCGGGCCGAGCGGCAATCCAGGAACCAAGTCGTCAGACGACCGTCCTCGACCACGTTCATGCGCTTGGTCGCCACGCCCTCGCCGTCGAACGGCTTGGACCGCAGCCCCCGGCAGCGGTGCGGATCATCGACCACGGTCATGCCGTCGGGCAGAATCTGCGTATCCATGGCGTCCTTCAGAAAGGTCGTGCCCCGCGCCACGGACGCGCCGTTGATGGCCCCGGACAGATGGCCGATGATTGAATTGGAAACCCGGGGGTCGAAAATCACCGGCAGCTGCGCGGTCGAGACCTTTTGCGGGTTCAGACGCTTGACCGCCTTTTCCCCGGCGGACTGGCCGATCGCCGCCGCATCGGGCAGGTCCGCGCCATAGACCGTGGTGGCGTAATCGTAGTCGCGTTCCATCCCGGTGCCTTCGCCAGCCAGGACCGACACGCCGAAGCTGTGGCGCGAAGCGCGGCGCGTATGGGCGAAGCCGGTCGAGGTGACGATGGCGATGTCGGTCGCACTCCAACTGGCGCTGGCCCCTTCGGAATTGGTCACGCCGGGCACGGCGCGGGCGGCGTCTTCGGTCACGGCGGCCAGTTCGATCAATTGTTCCGCCGTCGGCTCGCTCGGGTCGAAGTCGTCGATATCGACGATCTCGGTCGCCAGTTCGTCGGGGTCAGCCAGACCGCAATAGGTATCTTCCGGCACGTGCCGGGCCATGGCGACGGCGCGCTCGACCAGTTCGTCCAGGGCGGAATCGGACATGTCGGACGACGACACCACCGCCTGACGCTTACCCACGAACACGCGCAGCCCCAGATCGTTGTCTTCAGAGCGCATCAAATCTTCGGGAGCACCGAGGCGTTGCGACAGCGACAAGGACGCGGAACTGACCATTACGGCGTCGGCCGCGTCGGCGCCCAAAGTCTGGGCTTTTCCGATAAGTGATTGAAGACGGTCGATTAAGTTGCCGTTGTCGGTCATTTCATCCGTTCCGGTTGTTCCAATGCGTCGGTTTACCGTCCTAAATATGGTCGTCCGGGGCGGCGGGGCCAGCGGAAAAGTGACGGGAAACACTACATAAACTGTGGTTGTTCTACGTCAAAGCATGGACTAGATAACTTCAAACACCAAGCAACGACGCCACAGGGCGGTCTTTCATGGCTCCGGCGGCTATGGCGGATCGGTCGTCTTTCGGGCCGCTTCTTCAGCGGCATCATCGCCGGATGATCGACAACGGATTACCTGCCCTATGAACAGCACAGCACTCGCTACCGAAGAAATCGATTCCACCGCCCGAGAAACCGTCGAGTCCGCCGTCGTCCGCTTTGCCGGCGACTCCGGCGACGGCATGCAGTTGACCGGGGGTCAGTTCACCCTGGCCACGGCCTTCGCGGGGAACGAGCTTGCCACCTTCCCCGACTTCCCCGCCGAGATCCGCGCCCCCGCCGGGACGCTGTTCGGCGTGTCGTCGTTCCAGATCAATTTCGGGTCGCGCGTCATCAAGACCGCGGGCGACGCATTCGACATGCTGATCGCCATGAACCCGGCGGCGCTGAAGGTCGAATTGCCGAACCTGAAACAGGGCGGCGTGATCATCGCCGACGCGGGCAGCTTCGGCGACCGCGACCTGCGCAAGGCGGGGTACGAGAACAACCCGCTCGAGGACGACAGCCTGCAGGGGTATCACTTGGTCTCGATCGACATTTCCAAGCTGACCTTGGAAGCGTTGAAGGACAGCGGCCTGTCGAAGCTGGAGGCCCTGCGCTGTAAGAACATGTGGACGCTGGGCTTCGTCTATTGGATGTACGGCCGCGACCGCAAGCCGACCGCCGACTGGCTGAACGCCAAGTTCAAATCCCGCCCGGACATCGCCGCCGCCAACATCGCGGCTATGGACGCGGGTCATACGGTCGCCGAAACCATGGAACTGCCGGACGGCGTTCATGGCTTCCACATCGACAGCGCCGAAATCGCGCCCGGCACCTACCGCACCGTGACCGGGGCCGAAGCCCTGGCCTGGGGCTTGGCCGCGGGCACGCATCTGGCCGATATCCAGATGGTCTTTGCCTCATATCCGATCACCCCGGCGTCGCAGGTTCTGCACTCGCTGTCGCGGATGATCGACTACAACGTGCTGACCTTCCAGGCCGAGGACGAAATCGCCGCCGCCTGCGCCGCCATCGGCGCGTCGTTCGGCGGATCGCTGGGCGTGACCTCGTCGTCGGGCCCGGGCATCGCCCTGAAGACCGAAGCCATCGGACTGGCCATCGCGACCGAACTGCCGATGGTCATCATCAATGCGCAGCGCGCTGGACCGTCGACCGGCATGCCGACCAAGACCGAACAGTCGGACCTGTATCAGGCCGTTTTGGGCCGCAACGCCGACAGCCCGCTTTGCGTGCTGGCCGCGCGCTCGCCCGCCGACTGCTTCGACGTCGCGATCGAGGCCGTGCGCCTGGCGATCAAATACATGACCCCGGTGTTCGTCCTGACCGATGGCTATATCGGCAACGCGGCGGAGCCGTGGAACATTCCGGACATCAACGACTACGACAAGATTCCGGTCACCTTCCGCACCGATCCGGAAGGCTTCCATCCGTTCCTGCGCGATCCGGAAACCCTGGCCCGTCCCTGGGCCGTGCCCGGCACGCCGGGTCTGGAACACCGCATCGGCGGGATCGAGCGCGATTACAATTCGGGCAACATCTCGTACGATCCGGCCAACCACCAGAAGATGACCGACGCGCGTTTCGCCAAGATCGCTGGCATCGCCAAGGACATCCCCCATCAAGCCGTCGAGGACGGCAACGAGAGCGGCAAGCTGGCCGTTGTCGGCTGGGGATCGACCTATGGTCCGATCAGCCGCGCCGTGTCGAACATGCGCGCCCAGGGCATGGATGTCAGCCACATCCACCTGCGCCATATCTGGCCGTTCCCGGAAAATCTGGGCGACTTGCTGAAGGGCTTCGATCAGGTCCTGGTTCCTGAAATGAACCACGGACAACTGGTCAACGTGCTACGCGCCGAATACCTGATCCCGGCCGAAGGCCTGAACAAGGTGTCGGGCCAGCCCTTCAAGATCGCCGAAATCGAAACCGCTATCCGCGCCAAGCTTGAAAACTGAGCTGGCTGGAGAATCGAACAATGAACGTCGTTACCCCTACCGAACCCCTCACGCCCAAGGATTTCGCCTCGGACCAGGAAGTACGCTGGTGCCCCGGCTGCGGCGATTACGCCATCCTGAAAGCGGTTCAGAAAACCCTGGCCGATATCGGCGCCACCCGTGAAAACACCGTGTTCATTTCCGGGATCGGCTGCGCCGCGCGCTTTCCCTATTACATCTCGACCTATGGGTTCCACACCATCCATGGCCGCGCCCCGGCGTTCGCCACGGGGCTGAAGCTGGCCAACCCGAACCTGGACGTTTGGGTCGTTTCCGGCGACGGCGATTCGCTGTCGATCGGCGGCAACCACCTGTTCCACCTGCTGCGGCGGAACGTCGACGTGCAGTTCCTGCTGTTCAACAACGAAATCTACGGCCTGACTAAGGGGCAGTATTCCCCGACCTCGCGCCAGGGCACGCATTCGCCCTCGACGCCCTGGGGCTCGTTGGACAACCCGGCATCGGCGGCGGAATTCGCCCTGGGCGCCGGCGCGCGGTTCATCGCCCGCGGCCTGGACAGCAACCAGAAGCACCTGCCGACGGTCCTGGCCCGCGCCCATGCGCACCGCGGCACCTCGTTCGTCGAAATCTTCCAGAACTGCAAAGTCTATAACGACGGCGTGTTCGAAAACTTCACCGCCCGCGACGTCGCAGCCGACCGGCAGATTTATGTCGAACACGGCAAGCCGCTGATCTTCGGCAAGGACGGCGATAAGGGCTTGCGCCTGAATACGCAGTCCCTGACCCTGGAAGTGGTGACCATCGGCGAGAACGGCGTAACCGAGGCCGACATCCTGGTCCATGACGAGACCAACAAGATGATCGCGACCCTGCTGGCCCATATGGAACCGCCGACCATGCCGGTGGCGCTGGGCGTGATTTACTGCGCGCCGATGCAGAGCTACGATGACGAAGTTCGCGAACTGGTGCGGGAGCACACCCCGCCGGAGAAGCCGGACTTTAACAATCTACTGCGCGCCGGACGGACCTGGACCGTCGACTGACCGACCGGCGCACGGGGAAGGGCAGAATATGACCATCACCGTCGCCATCATCGGTTCCGGCCCCGCCGGGTTCTATACCGCGGATGCTCTCGTCAACGCCGCCTGCGACATTCAGGTCGATATCATCGAGCGTCTTCCGACGCCCTATGGCCTGATTCGCGGCGGCGTGGCGCCGGATCATCAGACGACCAAGAAAGTCGCCCATAAGTACGAACGTACGGCGCTGTTCGACACCGTCCGCTATTTCGGCAATGTCGAGGTCAACAAGGACATCTCGCTGGCCGAACTGCGCGAGATGTATGACGCCGTGGTTCTGGCCGTCGGCGCGCCGAGCGACCGCAAGCTGACCATCCCCGGCGCCGACAAGGAAGGCGTGCACGGCTCCGCCGCGTTCGTGGGTTGGTACAACGGCCATCCTGATTTCCGCGATCTGGAGCCGGACCTCAACACCAAGGCCGCCGTGGTTATCGGCAACGGCAACGTGGCGCTGGACTGCGCGCGGGTGCTGGTGCGTTCGCGCCATGGCATGGCCCAGGCCGATATCGCCGGGCACGCCATGGACATGATCGAAGCGGCCCCCCTGACCGATGTCTACATGACGGGTCGGCGCGGACCGATCGACGCCAAGTTCACCAATGTCGAGCTGCGCGAACTGGGCGACTTGGAACAGGCCGTGCCCCTGGCCCGGTCCGAACAATTGCCCGATAGCGTGCCGGACGACCTGCCGCCCCGCGACAAGCGCCTGGCCGAACGCAATCTGGCGTCGTTGCGCGAGTACGCTAAAAACGACCCGGCGGCCAAACCGAAGCGGATCCATATCGAGTTCTTTGCCCAGCCGGTCTCGATCCTGGGCGGCGATCACGTCGAGGCCGTGGCCTTCGAGCGGACCCGCGTCGTCGATGGCCGGGCCGAAGGCACGGGCGAAATTTTCGAAATCCCCTGTGGTCTGGTGATCGCCGCCATCGGCTATCGGTCCGACCCGATCGAAGGTGCGCCGTTCGACGACAAGGCCGGCATCATCCCCAACGACAACGGCCGGGTCGATGACGGCCTCTACGCCGTGGGCTGGATCAAACGCGGGCCGAGCGGGGTGATTTCATCCAATCGGCCCGACGGCCTGACCGTCGCCGAATACATCTGCGAGGACTTCAAGGCGCTCGCCGGCACCCATGGCAAGCCGGGCCGCACGGCGCTGGAACCATTGTTGAAAGAGCGCGGCGTGCGCGCCGTGTCGTTCGACGATTGGAAGAAAATCGAAGCCGCCGAGATCGCCCGCGCCGGCGGCAGCGACCGCCCCCGCGATAAGTTCGTTTCCGTCCCCGACATGTTGAAAGTGCTGGACCGCTAGGGCGGCCTGCGCGATACACTGCCCTTCCCCCCAACAGACGCGCGAGCGAACTATGAGTGACGGATACGCCGGAGACATCAGCCCCGAAGACGCCTGGAAAGTTCTGGAAACAGACCCCAAGGCGGTGCTGGTCGACGTGCGCACCCATGCGGAATGGGCCTATGTTGGACTGCCCGACGTGTCCTCCCTGGGCAAGGATCTGAAGATGATTTCCTGGGTCCTGTTCCCCAAGGGCGACATCAATACTGAATTCGTCGATGACCTGGAGGATCAGGTCCCGGATCAGGACGCGACCGTGCTGTTCCTGTGCCGATCCGGCGTGCGCTCCATCGCCGCCGCCCAGGCCGCGACCCAGGCGGGCTACGCCAAATCGTTCAACATTCTGACCGGGTTCGAAGGCGACAAGGACGACGCCCAGCATCGCGGCACCGTCGGCGGCTGGAAGGTCGCGGGCCTGCCCTGGGTTCAGAAGTAGCCCCGCTCCGGGGCGGTTCCTGCCGGGCAGGCCGCAGTGGCCGTCAGCCCTTGGCCGCGGCCAGCCCCCGCATCAAATCTTCCTTCAGGTCCTCGGCGTCTTCCAGGCCGACCGACAGGCGGATCAGGCCGTCGCCGATGCCCAGCGCCTCGCGCTCTTCCGGCGTCAGGCGCTGGTGCGTCGTGGTCGCCGGATGGGTCGTCAGGCTCTTGGTGTCGCCCAGGTTGTTGGAGATGTCGATCAGGTCCAACGCGTTGAGGAAACGGAACGCCGCCGCCTTGCCGCCCTCAAGCTCGAACGCCAGCATGGTCGAGCCGCCGGACATCTGCTGCATCGCCAGGTCGTGCTGCGGATGGGATGCCAGGCCGGGGTAAAGAACCTTGACGATTCCCGCCTGCCCTTCCAGAAATTCGGCCAGCGCGCGGGCGTTGATGCAATGCTGATGAACGCGGATGTTCAAGGTTTCCAGACCCTTCAGCATCGACCAGGCATTGAACGGGCTGATCGCCGGGCCGGTATGGCGCATCCAGGGCACCAGATGGTCGTTGTAATATTCTTCGTCGTTGGTCAGCAGCGCGCCGCCCATGCAGCGGCCCTGGCCGTCGATATGCTTGGTCGTCGAATACATCACGATATCGGCGCCCAGTTGCAGCGGCTTTTGCAGGACCGGGGTCGCGAACACGTTGTCGACGATCAGCCGCCCGCCCGCCTTATGCGTCAGGTCGGCGACGGCGCGTACGTCGATGATATCGAGGCAGGGGTTCGACGGCGTTTCCAGGAACACCGCGGTCACCGGCTTGGACAACGCCTGTTCCCATTGCGAAAGGTCCGTGCCGTCGACCAGCACGGTTTCGACACCGTATTTGGTCAACAGGTCCTGGATCACATACAGGCACGAGCCGAACAACGCGCGCGAGGCGACGACCCGGTCGCCGGCCTTCACCAGGCTACCCAGGGAGCCGAACATTGCCGCCATACCGCTGGCGAAGGCCATGCCGTAAGTAGCCCCTTCCATCAGCGCCAGACGCTTTTCGAACATCACGACCGTCGGATTGGCGTAGCGCGAATAGATAAAGCGATCGACCTCGCCCTTGAACGCCTGCTCCGCCTGTTCCGCCGAGCCGTAAACGAAACCCGAGGTGGTGAAGATGGCTTCCGAGGTTTCCTCGAAATTGGACCGCATGGTCCCGCCGCGCACCATTTTGGTCGCGGGGCGCCAGGCCGAAGAAGGGTTGTTATCGTCGCTCATTCTACGCTCTCCAAATTTCCGGGACGGGCCCGGCATAAAAAAACCCCGACCACCGAACGAAACAGGGTCAGGGCAAGAGAGCCACAGACCGTTTAGCGTTGTTTTTTTAACGTGGCCGCAAGCTGGTCGGACAAATCACCACGAAGCCGGACCATACACCCGGCCCGGAAAACGTCAAGTGCCAACGGCGAAGGCTGTCGCCCTCGCCGCCGCCTGAGAGTAATCTGCGCCACCACCGAAGGAGACCATTCCATGCCCCCAACGTCACCGTCGCCTCATACCGGAACCTGCCGCTGCGGGCAGACCCAGGTCGAGGTTTCGGCCCCGCCGGTCATGACCTCGGCCTGTCATTGCCGGGGCTGCCAACGGATGAGCGCCAGCGCGTTTTCCCTGTCGGCGATGGTGCCGACGGCGGCGTTCCGCGTGACCAAGGGGACGCCGGTCAAGGGCGGGGCCCAGGGCCCGCAGTTGGATCATTATTTCTGCCCGGAATGCAAAACCTGGATGTTCACGCGGATCGTCGGCATGGACGATCTGGTCAATCTGCGCCCCAGCCTGTTCGACGTGGTCGAATGGCTTCGACCGTTCATCGAAACCATGACGGCGGAAAAGCTGCCCTGGGCGACGACCCCGGCGCGGCACAGCTATGCAGGCTTTCCCCCGGTCGAGGATTTCCAGAAATTGATCGAGGCCTTCGCGGCGGAGCGCTGACGGCTGGAACTGGGTGGCCCGTTACTTGCCGCCGCCCGCCGATTTGCCGATCACATGGCGGACCCGGCGCACCCCGAACCAAATGCCGCCGACCACCGGCACGAACGCCACCAGAACGACGATATAGGGATCAAACGGCGACAGGCCCGCCGTCTTCGCCCCCTTGGCCAGGTAGGACACCAGCGACAGCAGATAGTAGCTGATGGCCACGACCGACAGGCCTTCGACCGTTTCCTGCAAGCGCAATTGCAGGCGCGCCCGCCGGTTCATGGATTCCAGCAGGTCGCGGTTCTGGGCTTCGAGCGCGACGTCGACCCGCGTGCGCAACAGCGAGGTCGCCCGCGCCACCCGGCCCGACAGGCTTTCCAGCCGCGCCGACAGGTTTTCGCAGGATTCCATGGCAGGGGCGACCCGACGGTCGAGGAAATCCATCGACGGGGGAAACCCGTCCATCCGTTCTTCGCGCATCGAATCCATGCGCCGCTTGATCAGCTCGTGATAGGCCCGCGCGGCGGCGAAGCGATAGGCGGTGGCGACGTTGACGGCCTCGATCTCCGCCGCCAGGGCCGAAATTTCATCCAGCAGCTGGCGTTCGTTTTCGACGCCTTCGCGCGTGCCCAAGCGGGCGATGGCCCCGCCCAGCTGTTTTTCGATGGCGGCCAGACGCGGGCGCGATTCCTTGGCCAGGGGAAAGGCCAGCATGGCCATCATCCGATAGGTCTCGATTTCCAGAATCCGCTGGACCAGGCGGCTCAGGGTCGGGCGGCTGATATCGTCGCGGGCGTCCAACAGGAAGCGATGGAAGCCGTCGGCATGCAGTTGATAGTCGGTCCACAGCCGGACCTTGCCGCCGGACACGACGGAGCCCGTGACCGGGTTGTTGTCGAACAGGCCCGTCAGCTCAGCGACCGGGCGCTGCGCCCCGCCGCTGGCCTGCACCGCCACATGGCAGGCGGCAATGACCTGGCCCGGCAGGTTGGACAGCCAATCCTTGGGCAGGGAATCGATCGCCGTGCCCTTGAACGGGGTCGCGAATTCGCCGGGCCGAATGATGGTGAAGGTCGAAAATTCCGTATGGCGCTCCCACTTCAGGCGCACCTCGCCCAATTCCGCCGAAAAATGGGTCGCGTCCGCCGGCGGCGGAGCGACGCGGAAATGTTTGCACAGGGCTTCCAGGTGGGCGACATGGGTGGCCATGCCGTCCTCGCCTGAAATCAGGGCGATGTGCGAAACCTGCGCCGGGGCGGCCACCTCCGCCGGGGGGCGGGCGTGGATCTCTTCGGCCAGGACGCGGCGTAGGGGATGTTCCTTGAACATATGCGACCGTATACGCGAAAATGACTGACTCGAAATAACGAAACCGGGTTCTTATATAACCGGAAGCGGCCCCTCGCGGCCCCAATTATTTTTAAGACTTAGGGATCACCATGACCGACCTAGCCGCCACCGACGATCTGTTCTTCAACCGCACCGGCATGGACCGCGCGCGGGTGCAGGGCCTTTTGGACGATGCCCTGACCGGCATGGACGACGGTGAATTGTTCCTGGAATACCGGCAGTCGGAAACGCTGGTTCTGGACGACGGGCAGATCAAGACCGCCAACTTCGACACGGCGCAAGGCTTCGGCCTGCGCGCCATCGCGGGCGAAAGCACCGGCTATTCCCATGCCTCGGACCTGTCCGAAGCGGCCATCGCCCGCGCCGCCGAAACGGTCAAGGCCGTGCGCCGGGGCCATACCGGCACCCTGGCCGCCGCCCCGCAGGGCACCAACCGCGCCCTGTACATGGACGACAATCCCCTGGCCATGGTCGATTTCCAGGAAAAGGTCGAACTGCTGCGCGCCATCGACGCCTATGCCCGCGGCAAGGACGACCGCGTGCGTCAGGTTTCGGCCTCGATCTCCGGCAATTGGCAGGCGGTGCAGATCGTCCGCGTCGGCGGCCACCGCGTCGCCGATATCCGCCCCCTGGTGCGGATGAACGTCTCGGTCGTGCTGGAACAGGACGGGCGCATGGAAACCGGCAGCTTCGGCACCGGCGGGCGCGTGACCTATGAGCGCTACATGGACCCGGCCAATTGGAAGGGCGTGGTCGACGAGGCCTTCCGCCAAGCCGAGGTCAATCTCCAGTCTGTTTCCGCCCCGGCGGGCGAAGTGCCGGTGGTGCTCGGCCCCGGCTGGCCCGGCATCCTGTTGCATGAAGCCATCGGCCACGGTCTGGAAGGCGACTTCAACCGCAAGAAGACCTCGGTCTTTTCCGGCCTGATGGGCCAGCGCGTCGCCGCCCCCGGCGTGACCGTGGTCGACGACGGCACCATTCAGGACCGGCGCGGCAGCCTGACCATCGACGACGAAGGCACCCCCGCCGAGAACACCGTGCTGATTGAGGACGGCATCCTGAAAGGCTATATGCAGGACCGCACCAACGCCCGCCTGATGGGCATGGCCCCGACCGGCAACGGACGGCGCGAAAGCTTCGCCCATCAGCCCCTGCCGCGCATGACCAATACCTACATGCTGGGCGGCGACAAGGAGCCGGAGGAAATCCTCAAATCGGTCAAGAAGGGCGTCTACGCCGTGTCGTTCGGCGGCGGACAGGTCGATATCACCTCCGGCAAGTTCGTATTTTCCTGCACCGAGGCCTATGAGATCGAAAACGGCAAGGTCGGTCGCCCGCTGAAGGGCGCCACGCTGATCGGCGACGGCAAGGACGTGCTCAACCACGTCGCCATGGTCGGCAACGACATGGAACTCGACCCCGGCATCGGCACCTGCGGCAAGGACGGCCAAGGCGTCCCCGTCGGCGTCGGCCAGCCGACGCTGCTGATCGATCAACTCACCGTGGGTGGGACCGGGGCGTAGTCTGGCCTGGCTGACAGATCGCGGACGTACATAACTCGGTTTTTTCCGCGAGTAAGAATTCAAGAAAAATT
>DJHY01000131.1:13168-13612 GCA_002433335.1 Rhodospirillaceae bacterium UBA6608
CGAGTAAGAATTCAAGAAAAATTTTTGGCTCGGCGTCATCGGCTGTCATACCGCCGCCCGTCTCGTGGCGACGCGCCACACCCTTATTAGGCGAAAAATTATATTGCAAATGTATGACAAGGACTCATTAAATAAGAAATAATTGATATTAATCTTGAGAAGCTGGGAAAGATCCATGACCTATTACCATCGCATCGCGCGGGAAGTGAAAAACACCAAGAATTATTTTCTCAATTGGCCGTCGAACGAGCCGATAAAGCTTGGCGATTACGGCTTTTATCGTGGGCGCCGCGTCGAATTTGATTGGCAAGGTAATTTGTCATCGTATGGCATCGATCTGGATGTCCAAAAAGACGACCTACCTATGTCTGAGTCCTGTCGGTCGTCCGGTTCCGTGAATGTCGCGTTTGACACCTCGGCCGGGACACCTGCTTCAGCAACGTT
>DJHY01000320.1 GCA_002433335.1 Rhodospirillaceae bacterium UBA6608
TCTGACCCCCGCGTTCTCAAACGGTTCATCATCTATCTCGGGCTGCTGACCCTCGTGATGTTCGGGGTGTGGTCGGTCTGGGGCACCTTTATCGAGACCCCGGCGGGCGATTTCGAAGTCCGCGCCGGCGACATTCATCTGTCTAGCGGCGAATACGAAGAAGCGATCGAGGATTTCGACCGCGCCCTGGAATTGCAGCCCGATCATCGCGGCGCGTTGATGGGAAAGGCGGCGGCGCTGATCCAGCTGAAGCGCTATGACGTGGCCGAAAAGGTGCTGACCTATACCATCGATTATCTGAAGCGAACCCTGTCGCCGGACGACCCGACCGGACGTGGCGCCCTGGCGGCGGCCTATGGCAACCGTGGGATCGTCAAGGATACCGAAGGCCGCTACGAGCAGGCATTGGAAGACTACATCGCATCGCTGAAGGTCGATGCCGATGCGGTCGAAGGCCCCGGCATCGTCGACCGGCTGCTCTATCACGACGAAAAGCCGTCCTCGATCCGCGACCGGGCGGTCTACCTTTATAAGCAACTGCAATTGCCCGAGGATCAGCGTTTGTTGCGCGTCCCGGAAAAGGACGCCCTGCAACGGATGCACAAGCCTTAAGGCCGCAATCGGTTCAGCTGAATTTGACGACGCCCAAGACGTCCTGGAACAGAACCAGGAAGAAGAACACGGCGGCGATGGATCCGAACAGCAGGCGGACGAAATCCTGCTTTCCATCCGCATCGCGATAACGGATCGCGTGCAGGGCAATGGCCCCCGTCACCACCAAAAAGGCGATGTTGACGACCGGTTCCATCTCCGGCGGAAGGCCAAGGTTCCCAAACATGGGACGAGCGTAATTGCCGCCCGCCCAATGCGCAAGCGCGCAAGGAACCTCAAATCCCCTAGGGTTGGGGTCGTTGCTGCGTAATCTCGTCCGGTGTCGCGGCCGTCAGGTCTTTTTCCGAAACGTAGGGCGGAAAGTCTGTGGCGGCGCGGCTGGTCGACATGATCGCCCCGACCATGCTGGACCCCAGCACTAACATCACGATCCCGGCGGCGACGGCGAACTTGCGCACGCCATGCGGCGGCGTCGTGGCCCCGAAATCGTTGTCGTAGCGGTGATAACGCGCCTCGCCCGAGGCGATGCGTCCGGCCGCGTCCAGACGGATGATCTGGCGCGCATAATGCCGGGCCCAATGGGGCACGATATTTTCCATCATATAGGCATGGAACAGGGCATCGAGCTGATGCTCGGCCAAGTCATGGCCGTGCCATTCATGGTGGGCCAATTGCAGAAGCTGAAATTCGCCAACCTGAAGGATGTTGGCGGCGCGGCCGACTTCACGCCGGTCCATGTTTTCCAGTTCTTCCTTGTCCGGGCGGACGAGGGTTTCGAAGAATCCGGTCATTTGTTGGGGCGTCTCCTTAAAACAAAGAGCAAGCGTCCCCACCCAACGAACTTTGTATCCTCTTAGCTTGGGTCGAAAATCAGTCCAATGCAAGCCCGCATGGGCTCACATTTTGGTCATTGATGGGGTAGGCTCCGCCGAACGCTGTCTATTTCGACAAACCGCAGAGGCCGACCATGCCCGATCCCGCCAATCCGTTCGACCTGACCGGGCGCATCGCCCTGGTGACCGGGGCTAGCCGCGGTCTGGGGTTGGAGATCGCCAAGTCCTTGGCCGCCGGTGGGGCGACCGTCTATCTGGGCGGGCGCGACGTTCCGGCTTTGGACGATGCCTGCGACGTCATTACCCAGGCGGGCGGGCGGGCCCGGCCCCTGCCGTTCGACGTGACGGACGAGGCCGCAGCCCAGGCCGCCATCGACGATCTGGACGACGATGGGCGCGGCGGGCTGGATATTCTGGTCAATTCAGTTGGCCTGCGTGATCGGCGGACGATGGACGATCTGGACGCTCAGGCCCTGCGCCGCATGGTCGAGGTCAATCTGATTTCCGCCTTTACCCTGTCGCAGGCCGCGGCCAGGCAGATGCGGGCCAAGGGACGGGGGCGGATCGTTCATGTGACCTCCATCGCCGGGCATATCGCCCGCGCCAACGATTCCGCCTATACGGCATCGAAGGGCGGGTTGACCGGCCTGGTCCGCGCCCTGGCCGCCGAATTGGGGCCGGACGGCATCACCGTCAACGCCATCGCACCCGGATATTTCGCGACCGAGGTCAATCGCCCCATGGTCGACGATCCGGAGATTGCCGAATGGCTGGGGCGGCGGACCTCGCTGGGCCGTTGGGGGCAACCGCCGGAGATTGCCGGGGCGGCGCGCTTCCTGGTGTCTGACGCGGCGGCCTATGTGACCGGACAGGTCCTGGCCGTCGACGGCGGTTATCTGGCGCATTTCTAGTCGCCGCCGTTCCATCGGTATTCAATATCGATGTTTGGCCTATAATCCGGTTTCTTGATTAAGGACTGGTCGGGCATGACTCTCGAACAACTTCGCATCTTCGTTGCCGTCGCCGAACGCCAGCATGTCACGCGGGCGGCGGAAAGCCTGCATATCGCGCAGTCGGCGGCCAGCAATGCCATCGCCCAGCTGGAGGCCCGCCACGAAACCCGCCTGTTCGACCGGGTCGGGCGGCGGATCGAGCTGACCGAGGCGGGCCGGGTGTTCCTGGCCGAGGCGCGGGCGGTTCTGGCGCGGGCCGACGCGGCGGAAACCACCTTGCGCGAATTCGGCAACTTGGAGCGCGGCACCCTGGTGGTGCAAGCCAGCCAGACCATCGCCAGCTATTGGCTGCCCCGTCATCTGGTCGCCTTCCGCCGCGCCCATCCGGGGATCGAGATCACCTTGGGCATCGGCAATACCACCCAGGTCGCCGAGGCGATCGAGGAAGGGGCCGCCGAGATCGGTTTCGTCGAGGGCGCGGTTCATAACGACCATCTGGAGATTGCCCGCGTTGCCCGCGATCAAATGATCGTCCTGGTCGGGCCGGACCATCCCTGGGTCGGGCGGGGCGACCTGACGCCCGCCGACTTGGCCAAGGGGGAATGGGTGTTGCGGGAATCCGGGTCGGGCACCCGGTCGGTGTTCGAAACGGCGCTGGCGGTGCGGGGCGTTGATCCCCGGTCCCTCGACGTGCGGCTGGAACTGCCGTCGAACGAAGCCGTGCGCGCGGCGGTCGAGGCCGGATTGGGGGCAACGGCCCTGTCGGCCTCGGTCGCGGCCTCGGACCTGGAGACAGGCTTGCTGCACAAAGTCGATTTCACCCTGCCCGAGCGGGAATACAACGCCCTGCGCCACCGTGATCGCTACCGCAGCCGCGCGGGGCAGGCCTTCATGGCGATGCTCACGCCCTCGGCCTCCTAATCGATCTGTAAATAAGATTATTTCAAGCTATATAATATGTTGGAATAATTGATCGGCTGGGCCGATTTTCCGCGGGTTCCCATCTCTCTCGCCCGCAGGAGCCCGCCATGTCCGCCCAAGCCGCCGTTTCGCATCCCGCACCCGGTTCCGATTCACATCCCGGTCCCTTCGGGCATGTCGCCGCTGTCGCCCCTGGCGTCCTGCTGGCGGCGGGGATCGCGGCCCTGGCCTTTTCCCTGCGGCGCTATCCGGGGTTGGAGATTTTCAGCCCGATGATCCTGGCGATCCTGATCGGCATTCTTTTTCGCAACCTGATCGGCACACCCGCCCGCGCCCATGCCGGGGTGAAATTTACCCTGAAACGCATCCTGCGCTTCGCGATCATCCTGTTGGGCTTGCAACTGACGACCCAGCAGATCATGGAGGTCGGCTTCAATGGCGTGGTGGTGATCGGCGTAACCCTGATCGCGACTTTCCTGTTCACCAAATGGCTGGGCCGGGTGATCGGGGTCGAACGCAAGTTGACCGAACTGATCGCCGCCGGGACCTCGATCTGCGGGGCCTCCGCCGTGATCGCAACCAACACCGTGACCCAGGCCCATGACGAAGACGTCGCCTGTGCGGTGGCCTGCGTTACCGTGTTCGGCTCCCTTGCCATGTTCCTCTATCCGGTCCTGCCCGATCTGTTGGACCTGGGGCCGCGCGCTTACGGCCTGTGGACCGGTGCTTCGGTACACGAGGTCGCCCAGGTCGTCGCCGCCGCCTATCAGGGCGGGGGCGAAGCCGGCGACTACGGCACCATCGCCAAGCTGACCCGCGTCGCCATGCTGGCCCCGATGATCATCCTTTTGGGCGTGGTCGCGGCGCGGCGCGGGGCCGGTCGGTCGGGGGTTAAGGCCAAGGCTCCGGTGCCGTATTTCGTGCTCGGTTTCATCGCCCTGGTTCTGATCAACAGCGTCATCACTGTGCCGGCGGAACCCAAGGCCTGGATCATTCAGGTGACGACCTTCCTGTTGTCGCTGTCCCTGGCCGCCATGGGGTTGGAAACGGATATCGGCAAGCTGCGGGCCAAGGGCCTGCGCCCCTTGTTGCTGGGGGCCGGGGCCTGGCTGTTCATCGCCGGGGGAAGTTTGTTGTTGGTCAAGCTGGCCTATTGATCGGGCCGATCAACAGGCGGTCAGGTTCACGGCCAGGCCGCCTTCGGACGTTTCCTTGTACTTGCTGTGCATGTCCTGCCCGGTCTGGCGCATGGTTTCGATGCAATTGTCGAGCGGCACGAAATGGGTGCCGTCTCCCTTCAGCGCCAGGGATGCAGCGTTGATCGCCTTGACCGCGCCCATGGCGTTGCGTTCGATGCAGGGCACCTGAACCAGCCCGCCGACCGGGTCGCAGGTCATGCCCAGATGGTGTTCCATGGCGATCTCGGCGGCGTTTTCGATCTGCGCATTGGTGCCGCCCAGGACCGCCGCCAACCCTGCCGCCGCCATGGCGCTGGCCGAGCCGACCTCGCCCTGGCAGCCGACCTCGGCGCCCGAGATCGAGGCATTGGCCTTGATGATCCCGCCGATCCCGGCGGCGGTCAGCAGGTAGTCGTGAATTCCGGCGCGGTCGGCCTCGGGATAGAAATCCAGATAGTAGCGGCCGACGGCGGGCACGATCCCGGCGGCCCCGTTGGTCGGCGCGGTGACGACCCGCCCGCCCCCGGCGTTTTCCTCGTTCACGGCCAGGGCGTAGACACTGATCCAATCCATGACGGTATGTTCCAGGCGAAAATTCCGCGCCTTGTCGGCTTGCAGGGAATCCCAGATCTGCTTGGCCCGGCGTTTGACGTTCAACCCGCCCGGCAGGATCCCGCCCTGGGTCACGCCGCGCGCGATGCAGCCGTCCATGGCGTCCCAGATGCGGTCCAGCCCGGCGCTCAACGTCGCTTCATCCATATGGGTGAGCTCGTTGGCCCGCTTCATCTGGGCCACGGACAGGTTTGACGCCGCGCCCATTTCCAGCATCTCCGCCGCCGTGGCGAAGGGGTAGGGCACGCGTTCCGGCTCCGATCCCGCGATGTCGGCGGTCTCGGTGGCGGCGGCGAATTCGTCGTCGGTGGCGATGAAGCCGCCGCCGATGGAATAGTAAGCCCGTTCCTTGTCGGGCGGACCATCCAGGTCGCTACCGTCCAGCCAAGACGCCATGATCATCCCGTTGGCATGGCCGGGCAGGGCGGGGCCATAATCAAAAACGATATCGTGCTCGGGGTCGAAAGCGATCTCGGGCCCGCCGCCCAGTTGCAGGCGCTTGCGCGCGGCGATGCCCGCGATCATGCCGTCGACCGCGTCCGGGTCGACGGCATCCGGCGTTTCGCCCAACAGGCCCAGGATGATCGCCCGGTCCGTGGCGTGTCCCTTGCCGGTGAACGCGAGGGAGCCATAAAGCGTGGCCCGCATGCGCACCACGTTGGCCAACGTGCCCTGCCGTTCCATCCGACGGACGAAGCGGTTCGCGGCCAACATAGGTCCGACCGTATGGCTGGACGACGGGCCGATTCCGATCTTGAAGATATCGAACACGCTCAGGAACATGGTTTCTCCTAGACCCCTTGGTCGGGGGGTGGGTGCATGCCGACGTTTTCGCCCTGGGCCAGGGCTTCGGCGGCGGCGGCGCGAATGATCTCGGCGACCTTGGCGCGGGCGGGCGTCGGCGGGACCGCATCGGGAACGCAGAGCGCCACCGTACGGCTAAGCCGCGCATCGGCAAAGGCCGCAACGTGCAGCAGGCCCGCCTTGACCTCGTCGGCGACGGCGGGCCAGGGAAGGATGGTATGGCCCAGGCCTTGTTGCACGGCTTTCTTCAACGTCACCAGGGAATCCGCCTGCATCGCCGGGGTCGCGATAATCCCTCGTTCTTCCAGGCATTTATCCAGGATGATCCGGGCACTGTTGGCCTTGCCCGGAACCATCATCGGGACCTCGGCCACGGTCGCCAGCGGAACTTGTGCTTTCTGCCCCGGGCCGGGTGGCGAGACCAGCAACAGGTCCTCGACCCATAGCGGCTCGGCGTCCATGCCGGGGGGCGGGCTGTCCTGATACAGAACCGACAGGTCCAATTCCCCCTTTTGCGTCATCCTGGTCAACAGGGCGCTATAGCTCTCCGTGATCCGAACTTCGATCTGCGGATGTTCGGCGGCGATTTGGCGGATCAGCGGCAGGCACAGGACCGAGGCCGCGCTGTTGGGAAAGCCGATCGAAACGGCGCCCGCCAGGCTTTCGTCGGCGGCGCGGACCAGGCTGCGGGCATCCTCGACCTGACGGATGATGACCCGCGCCTGACGATAGAACTGCCGACCGGCGGCGGTCGGAGCCACGCCCTGGCGCGAGCGATGCAGCAGGCGCACCTGCATGTCGTGTTCCAGGATCGCGAGTTGCTGGCTCAACGCCGGTTGCGCCAGGCCCAGGTCCTGGGCGGCGCGGGAAATGCTCCCGGCATCGACGATGCGCACGAAATATTCCAGACGGCGGGTTTCCATGGCCATGAGTATCCGGCGGATCGGCGGCTTATACCATAAGGAAATCATGTAACCCCATCGGGCCTTACTGTTATTCGCGCTCGCCGGGGCCTGATAGCAGGGGGCAAAGGCGTCGCGATAAGACGCCAAACCCCACGGAGGAAACCATGGCCCCTGCCGCGAATGCCGGTGGCCCGCGCAGAACGTTCCTGTTGCTGCCCGGCCACGAACCCCGAAAAACCGCCAAGGCCGCTACCTTGGCCGTCGATGCCGTGATCTTCGATATGGAAGACGGCGTGCCCCCGACCCACAAACAGGCTGCCCGCGACGGCATCCGCGAGGCCCTGACGACGGTTGACTACGGTCCGCGCGAACGGATGGTCCGGATCAACGGCGTCGATACCGATTTGTGGCGCGATGACCTGCGGGCTTTGGACGGTCTGCCGGTGGACGGCATTTATCTACCCAAGGTCGAAAGCGCCAATCAGGCTGCGCAGGCAATCTCGTTCCTGTTGGACCTGGGCGGAACGCTGGCCCAGGCGGCCCGGTTCGCAACCATCGAAACCGCCTTGGGTCTGACGCGGGTCGAGGAGATCGCCGCCGTCGGTGGTCTGACGGGGCTGTTCTTCGGCTCCGGCGACTATAGCCTCAGCACGGGGATCGAGATTTCCCGCGAGACCCTGTTGTTCCCCCGTTCGCGCATTGCCGTCGCGGCGGCGGCCAATGGTCTGCAAGCGGTCGACGTCGCCTACTTCAAGGACGTCAAGGACGGGGCCCTTGCCCGTCAGGATGCCCTGGACGCCCGCGCCCTCGGCTTTACCGGCAAGGTCGTGTTCCACCCCAATCAGGTCGATCCGGTGAATGACGTGTTTACCCCGGGCGCCGACGAGATCGCCCATGCCGAAAAGATCCTGGCCGCGTTCGAGGCATCGAAAGGATCCGGCCGGGGGGTGTTCATGGTCGACGGAGATTTTGTCGCGGTCGATATCGCCCTGATGGCCGAGCGGGTGTTGCAGCGGGCCGGGCGGGTTTCGGGCAAAGGAGACGGCAATGACTGATCAGTCGACGAGCACCAATTCCCGCGCCGATAAGTCCCGCAGTGGCATGCCGCTGGCCGGGGTCAAGGTTCTGGACATCGCGACCATGGGGGCGGGGCCGTTGGCGGCAACCTTCCTGGCCGATTTCGGGGCCGATGTGATCAAGGTCGAACACCCGGAAAACGGCGACCACATCCGCGCCTTCGGGATGAAGAAGGACGGCATCTCGCTGTACTGGAAGACGATCAGCCGGAACAAGCGGGCGATCACCCTGAACCTGAAACACCCGGATGGACAGGACGTGCTGAAGCGCCTGGTCGAACAGGCCGACGTGGTGGTCGAAAATTTCCGCCCCGGCACCCTGGAGAAATGGGGCATCGGCTATGACGTGCTGGCCAAGGTCAATCCGGGGCTGGTGATGCTGCGGACCACGGGGTTCGGGCAGACGGGGCCATATTCGTCCCTGCCCGGGTTCGGCACCCTGGCCGAAGCGATGAGCGGCTTCGCCTCGATCACCGGCACGCCGGACACGCCGCCCCTGTTGCCGCAGTTGGCGTTGGCCGACGGAGTTTGCGGGGCGTTCGGCGCCTATGGCGTGATGGTCGCCCTGCATGCCCGCGACCACGATCCCGAACGACGCGGTCAGGTCGTGGACGCCAGCATTTGCGAGAGCATGTCGCGGCTGCTGGAAAGCGTCTACCTGGAATACGACCAATTGGGCGAGGTCCGGCAACGGCACGGCAACAAGCTGCCGGACGCCGCGCCGCGGGGTGCTTATGAAAGTAAGGACAAGGGAAAATACGTGGCCCTGTCCGGCAGCGCCCAGCCGGTCGCCATGCGGCTGCTGGAAGTGATCGGTGGGCCGGAGTTAGCCGCCGACCCCCGGTTCCAAACCAACGCGGACCGGGTCGCGAATATCGAGGCCTTGGACGATCTGATTTCGGCCTGGATGAAGCGCTATCCGCGCGACGAAGCGATCGAGATTTTGCGCGCGGCTCAGGTCGCCGCCGGGCCGGTTTATGACGTCGCCGACCTGTTCGCCGACCCGCACTACCGGGCACGGGAAACCCTGGTCGCCGTGCCCGATCCGGACCTTGGGAAATTGACGGTGCACAACGTCATGCCGCGCCTGTCGCGGACCGACGGACGGGTGCTGTTCACCGGCCGCGACAAAGGGGCCGACAACGCCGACGTGTTCGAAGGTGATCTGGGATTGGATGCGGTGAAGATCGAAGCCCTGCGGAAAGCGGGCGCGATTTAGCGAGGGAAAATCCCGGGGACGGGTGTGGAGTACCGTCCCCGGGATCGAGACCCCAAGGATCAAGACAGGTTGGGGTCAAACAGCGATGCGGTCAAGCATCCGCGCGGCCGAACCCGTGGCCAGATCGCTGCCCGGAACGCCGGACAGGATCGCGCCGATCGGCATTTCCGCGGACGTAAGGCCAAGCGGCATGCTGACGATCGGGCCGCCCAGCAGGGTCCAGGGCGCGATGTATTTCGGCTCGCCCGTGCCGGTGCTGGCGAGCGGTGCCGCCCCCGGTGCGGCGGGCCAGAAGAACAGGTCCGTCGGGCGGGCGGCGGCGAAGAACTCTTTGCGCAGGGCATTGATCTCGGCCCGCTGCGCCAGATAGGTCTCGGCCGGAATTTTCGCCCCCTCGGCGATCAGGCCCAGGATGCGCTCCCCAATCTGTCCCGCCGGATAATCCACCAGATGGGCCAGGGCCCCCGCGGCTTCGAACGACATGGTGCTTTTGTGCAGTTCGACCAGACGGCTGATCGGCATCGGCGGGGCCTTGCGCTCGACCGTGTATCCGGCAGCTTCGAACGCGGCCAGGCGGGCGGCCACGGCGGCGGACATTTCCGGGTCGGCGTCGGACAGCAGGTCGTCTTCCAGGAACACGATACGGGGCTTATCCGAAGCCGCCGCGACCGGACCCAGGGCCGTCACCGCCTCATAGGCGTAGACGGCGGAATCAACGTCCCAGCCGTAAAAGCCGATGGTGTCGTAGGATGGCGCGAGCGGGCTGGCCCCGAAGGTGCTGAGCGACCGGGTGCTCGGCTTGAACGCCGCGATCCCGCAATAGGACGCGGGCCGGTTGACCGAGGCCATGGTCTGCGTGCCCAGGGCCATCGGCACCGTGCCCGATGCGACGGCAGCGCCGGAGCCGCTGCTCGACCCGCCGGGGGTGTGCTCGATGTTATGCGGGTTGCGGGCCGGCGACGGATCGAAAAACGCGAACTCGGTCGTATGGACCTTGCCCAGCACGATCGCGCCCGCGGCTTTCAGCGCTAGGACCAGTTCGGCATCGGCGGCGGCGGGGGCGCGGTCCTGCAGGGCCTTGCTGTTGCAGCGGGTCGGCAGGCCCGCGACGTCGATGATGTCCTTGATACCGACGGGCACGCCGTGCAGCGGGCCCATGATCTCGCCACGTTTGGCCTGGGCGTCGCGCTTGGCTGCGACCTGCAGGGCGCGGTCGCCATCGACCTCGCGCCAGGGCGCGGCCAGAGGTTGAACCTCGTCGATGCGGGTCAGATACCGTTCGACCAGGGATGAGGCCGTCGTTTCACCCGATGCGACGGCGGTGGCCAGATCGCGGATGGATCCGGGGTTTTGAACGCAAGCAGTCATGGTTTCTTGTTCCTTGGTGGTGGGAACTGCCTGGGCGTCAGGCGCTGACGCCCAGGTAGGTCACGGTCAGTTCCGGATCGTCTTTCAGGTCGCTGCCCTTGCCGTGGAACACGACCTCGCCATGGTCCAGGATGTAGACGCGTTGCGACACGTCCAGGGCCAGTTGCAGGTTCTGTTCGACCAGGATGATGCTGATCCCTTCCTTCATCAGGGTTTCCAGCATTTCGACGACCAGATCGACGATCTTGGGCGCCAGGCCCTGGGACGGTTCGTCCAGCAGGATCACCGACGGGTCGGTGACCAGCGTCCGGCCGATCGCCAGCATCTGTTGTTCCCCGCCGGACAGCTGCGTGCCGCCCCGGCTTTTCATCGCCGCCAGACGGGGGAACATGTCGAACACCCGCTCGGCGGTCCAGGTCGCGTTCTTCTTCTGGAAGATCGACAGGTTCTCATAGGCCGACAGGGTCGCGAAGATGCCCCGGCTGGCGGGGACGTAGGCCAGGCCCCGCTGCGCCGCGAGGTGCGGCGGGAACCCGGCGATGTCCTCGCCGTTCAGGATGACCTTGCCCTCGCGGGGCGGGGCCAGGCCCATGATGGTCTTGATGGTCGTGGTCTTGCCGGCGCCGTTGCGCCCCAGGATGCCGACCAACTCGCCCTTCGCCAGTTCCAGGGACACACCGCGCAGCATGTGGACCAGGCCGTAGTAGGTGTGCAGGTTTTCCAGTTTCAGCGTGATGTCAGTCATTATCGTCCCGCAACCGCCCCAAGTAGGCGTCCTGTACCATTTGGTTGTTTTGGATGTCGGCCGGTTTGCCTTCGGCGATCTTCTGACCCAGGTTGAGCACCGAGATGACGTCGGAGATTTCCATCACGATGTGCATCTTGTGTTCGATCAGAAGGATCGTGTACTGCCCCGCCAGCCGCTTGATGAGCTCGGTCATCTCGTGGGTGGCTTCCGGGGCCAGGCCCTGGGTCGGCTCGTCGAGCAGAACCAGTTCCGGCTGCGCCGCCAGGGTCACCGCGACCTCCAGCATGCGGGACTGGCCGTGGGACAGGGTCTTTCCCTTGTCGTGGAGCTTGTGGCTCAGGCCGACGCTTTCGACCACTTCCTCGGCCTTGTCCTTCAGCTCGCCCGAAAAGATCGGACGGCGCAGAAAGTCCATCGGCCCGTCGTTGGCGCAGGCGAACATCGCCCCCCAGACGTTTTCGTAGATCGTCAGTTCGGGGAACACGTTGGTCCGCTGAAAACACCGGGACATGCCGATATGCGGCAGCATGTGCGGGGTGTAGTCGGTGATTTCCTCGCCCTTGAAGAATACGGTGCCCGCGGTCTTGGTGACCTGGCCCGATATCAGGTTGAAGAAGGTCGACTTGCCCGCACCGTTGGGCCCGATGACGCTGTGGATATGGCCGGCGCGAACGTCGAGATCGACGCCGCGCACGACCTGTTCCTCGCCATAGGTTTTGGCGAGGCCCATGCAGGTCAGAATGATGCTCATGTGGTGGTCTCCGCCGGCTTGGCGTCACCGCGCTTCTGCCGGAAATAGCGGTAGGTCCGCTCGATCATCTCGACGACGCCGCCGCGCATGAACAGCACGACGAACATGAAGATCGCGCCCATCAGGATCGGCCAGCGCGGCCAGAACACCGAGAACGTGTCGGACATCCAGATGTAGGCGACGGCCCCGATCAGCGGGCCGAAGAAGTTGCCCGAACCGCCGAACAGCAGCATGAAGATGAAATCGCCCGACTTGAGCCAGTGGATCTGGTCGACCGGCACGATGCCGTACAGCATCGGGAACAAGGTGCCCGCGAAGCTGGTGAAGGCGCTGGCGATCATGAACGACACCCACTTGTAGAAGCGGACGTTGTAGCCAACGGCCTCGGCCCGTTCCGGGTTCTCGCGGATCATCCGGAAGATCAGGCCAAGCGGCGATTTGACGATCGCCAGCATGGCCGCCATGCAGATGAAGAACAGCACCGCGATGAAGATGTAGAACGACAGCGTGTCGGTCGCGAAATCGGGGCGCGGAATGCCGGGCAGGCCGTCGTCGCCGCCGGTCACGTCGGTCCAGACGTAGACCAGGAAGAAGAACGCCTGGTTGAACGCGAAGGTCAGACAGATGAAGTACAGGCCCGTCCGCTTGACGCAGAAGTACCCGACCATGGCGGCGGCCAGACTGCCCATGATGACCCCGGCGGGAATGGCCAGGAAGACCGAGATGTCGGCCTTCAGGACCAAGCCGCTGGCATAGGCCGCGATGCCGAAGAACGACGCTTGGCCGAACGACAGCATGCCGGTATAGCCGACCATGATGTTGGTGGAGACGGCGACCAGACCGAAGATCAGCATGTCGGTCGCGGTCACCGTGGGAAAGACCATGGGGGCGATGACGACCCCGGCCAGGGTGATGAGGAAAAGGGTCTTGTTCTGCATCATCGTGTTCCAAACAGGCCTTGAGGGCGAAGGATGATGGTCAGGCCCATCATGACGTAGACGGCCACGTTGGTGGCTTCGGGCCACCAGATGGTGGCGATGCCCTGGGACAGGCCGATCAGGATCCCGGCCAGGATCGCGCCGGGGATGCTGCCCAGGCCCGCGACCACGACGACCACGAAACAAAGCGGCAGGATGTCCAGCCCCAGTGACGGGGTCAGCCCCATGATCGGCGTCGCCAGGCCCCCGGCCAGACCGGCCAGATAGGTGCCCAGGCAGAACGTCGCCAGGAAGACCTTGTTGATGTCGACGCCCAGGACCATGACCATTTCCCGGTTCTCGATCCCGGCGCGCAGGATCGCGCCCAGGTTCGTTTTGTTCAGGAAGAAGTACAGGGCCATGATGATCACGATGCCGAAGGCCAAAACCGCCAGGCGGTATTTGGGATAGACCGTGATGCCCAGGTCGACCGCGCCCTGCAGGCTGGCCGGCGGCTGCACCGAGAAGCCGACCGGCCCCCAGATGATGATGATCACTTCTTGAAGGATCAGGGCCGTCGCGAACAGGAACAGCAGTTGATAATCGTGATGGGCCGAATACAGGCGCTGGATGCCTTGGCTTTCCAGCACGAAGCCCATGGCCGAGACCAGCAGCGGGGCGATCAGGATCGCCAGATAGAACGAGCCGGTCATCTCGGTGATGGCATAGGTGAAATAGGCGCCGAACGCGAACAGCACGCCATGGGCGAAGTTCGGAATGTTCAAGGCCCCCAGGATCAGGGTCAGGCCGACCGCCATCAGGGAATACAGCGTTCCCGTGGCGAGGCCGTTGAGAATTTGACTTGCGATTAGAAATGTCATGACAGGTCCGCGACAACGCAACCCGGCCGGGGGCCGGTTGGTCTTTGCAAAGGAAGACGAAAGGGACGCCGGCCGCGCGGAAGGAAAGCGCGGCCGGCGCCGTTGCTAGTCGGCTGGTTGGATTAGAACCCGCCCATGTCTTTGCACTCGTTCATGTTCTTCGGCTGTTCGGTGCCGGAGACATCAACGATGTCGGCGAAGTCGTATTTGTCCTTCATCTTCGATTCCGGCTTGGTCTGCAGGACGAAGTACGGACGAACGGTCTGGTGGTTCCAATCGTTGACGTGGTAGTCGCCGATGATGGTCTTGCCGTTCATGCCTTCCATCGCCTTGGCGACGCTGGCCGGATCGGTCTTGCCCGAATCCTTCATGGCTTTCAGGACGACCTTCATCATGCCGTAGGCAGCGCCCGGCGCGTAGCCCGGGGGCACGCCGTCGTTCTTGGCCTTATAGGCGGCGACGAAGGCTTTGTTCTCCGGATTGTCGACCGAGTAGTAGTAGTTGGTGCCGACGATCAGGTTGGAGCGCATTTCCGGCGTCATCTGGACCAGTTCCTCGACGCCCGCCGACCAGGCCATGACGACCGGCTTCTTCGGGGTGAAGCCGAAGTTGTTCAGCTGGCGGATGGCGGCGATGGTGTCCTGGCCGAAGTTGACCATGAAGATCGCATCCGGGTTGGCGGCCATGGCCTTGGTGATGAACGACGAATATTCACGCGTGCCGAGGGCCTGACGGTCCACGCCGACGATTTCCAGGCCGTATTTCGGGGCCAAGTTTTCGACGTACTTCTGCAGGCTCCAGCCGAATGCGAAGTCGGTGATGAACAGGTAAAGCTTCTTGGCGTTCGGATGGGCCTTCTTGAAGATCTTCAGGTCGGCGTTGATCGCGGTCCAGGCATTGGCCGCCCATTGGAAGCCGTACTTGTGGCAGCGCTTGCCGGCGATGTCTTCGGTGCCGCCCGAGAAGTAGTAGAACACCTTGTTCTTCTTGGCGACTTCGTTGACGGCCAGGGCGACGCCCGACGACCACGGACCGACGATGTACTGCACGCCTTCGGAATCGATCGCTTCCTGCGCGCGGCGGGCGGCGGCGCCGGCCTTGGTTTCGCTGTCGCGGGTGATGTAGACGATCTTCTTACCGTTGATCTTGTAATCGATTTCTTCCAGGGCGATCTGCGCGCCCTTGTCCAGCAGCGGACCCATGTCGGCGAACGGACCGCTCATCGGCCACAGGCCGAGAATCTTGACGTCTTCGGCATGGGCGCTGTTAGCGCCTGCGGAGCCGGCGAAAATGCTGCCGGCGACCAACGCCGCGGTTGCCGCGCTACGCAGCAGGTTACGAACCCTCGTTTTACGTTTTGTATTCATCTAAAGCCTCTTTTTCTCACAGGTTTTTTCCCGCGCTTGAGGGCGGGTAATGGGCCTTTACGGCCGGGGGAGAAGAAACAAGCCCGCCAGGTGGGAAACGGCGCTGCAGCCCGTCGGGTGGCTTGAAGTTGTGCTGCGTCGCAATAAGCGGGCCAATTTACAGCGGCACGCCGAGGCTTCGAATTAACTACATGATTTTCAATGTGTTTTTTTACGCGACACGTATCGCAATGCGGTACGAGGGGCAAGAAAAAGTAAAATATTCCTAATTTTTTCTCATTAGTGAGATTTAATATGTCTGTTTTTTGCTCAGGACGTGTTGCGCCGCACAAAAATTAGACATGTCATGCGCGGGTATGCGCACGATGTGCCGGAAAGGCCGAGGGAAAACGCCCCGGTTCTTCAGGTAAACAGTGTGGAATCTTAGAAAATCGCGGAGATCGAGATCGAGCCGAATTGGCTGGGTACGCGCTGGCCCTCGAACTCGCGGGTCCGATAGATCTGCGTAAATGTTATGCGGGTCACACCCAGGACGAATTCGACCCCGCCCTGAAAATCCAGGACGAAATTGTTCTTATCGACGCTGCGGCTATCGCCGAAGGTATTTCCGTCGAGGAAGATGTTGCGGGCGACGGCCCGGCCCTCGACGCTGGCGAACAGGTTCCAGCCGAACTCGCCCCGCCGTTTGACGATCGCGGCGGCGGGAAGGGACGGGCGGATGAACGCGGGGCCGTAGGTCAGGTCCAGGTTCTGGCCGAACCGAACCGAGGCCCCGACCGTGCCCTGGGTCAGGACGTTGCCGACGGCGGCGCCGATGGTCGGCATGAAATCCATTTCGATGAAATTTCCGGCCTCGATGATCTCGAACCGGCGGCGCGCCTGATAGGACAGAACGATGCCCGGCTCGTTATGCAACTGCTTGCCCCAGCCGCGCGGCAGGCCGACGTTGATCAGGCTGTGCCAGCGGCGCTGGGTGTATCCGGCCAGGGACGCCGGGCCGACGATACCGATATCCAACGACACGTTGCGAAGGATGTTGTCGTCGGGTTTCTCGATGATCGCGCCGACGGTGCCGAACAACCATCCGGCATAGGGCCGGTCGGTTCGATCCGGGTCCGTCAGGGTGGTGTCCTCGGGCGTGAACATCTGTTGGCCCAGCGCCACCACATAGGTCGATTCGCCGTCCATATCGACGCCGGGGACCATGCCCATCAGGTCCTTGAACCACTTCGGTTCCCATTTGTCCTTGGGCACGAAGGTCATCTGGATGCCTTGGGTGTAGTACTGATCGGTGCCGCCGCCGAACAGATCGTTTTCGACCTGTAGCACGAAGGTGCCGGGGCGTTCGTTGGCATCCGCCTCGGTTTCCGCCGGTTTCGCCGCATCGGCGGCGCGCGCACCTTCCGGTGCGGCCAAGGCAAGGGCTGCCGCCAGGGTCGCGGGGGCGAAACGAAGGAACGGATGCAGGGCGTCGATCATGGCCGGACGATAGCAGAGAATTGATGGCAAACATAAGGCGTCATAGGCCAAGACGCCGCGAATAGATCGTCCGGGCATTTTCATCGCCAGCGCGCTGGCCTAGGATGCGCCATGCTTTGGATTTCCCGCACATGACCGAAATTTATGTCGATGCCGATGCCTGCCCGGTGAAGGACGAAGTTCTCCGCGTCGCCGCCCGCCATGGCCTGAAAACCCGGATGGTGTCGGACGGCGGCATCCGCCCGCAGCGCGACCCGATGGTCGAGGTCGTGATCGTCGCCCAGGGGGCGGACGCAGCCGATGACTGGATCGCCGAACATATCGCCGCCGCCGATATCTGCGTCACCAATGACATTCCGCTGGCGGCCCGTTGTCTGGAAAAAGGGGCGGCGGCGCTTAAACCCAACGGCGACGAATTCACCGAGGCCGGAATCGGCATGGCGCTGGCCAATCGGGAATTGATGCAGACCCTGCGCGAAACCGGTGCCGTTACCGGCGGCCCTCGCCCGTTCTCCAAAGCCGACCGGTCCCGGTTCCTCGACCGGTTCGAGGTGGCCGTTCAAGCCGCCAAGCGCCGCAGCGCCTGATCCCTATCCGGCCTCTCGGCCCATGCGTGCCGTTCAATTGGCCCTGTGCGCGGCAATTTTCCGCCGCCATGATCATCTTTATAAGAACATCCAGATATTCTGGAGAAAGCGGAGGAGCCAGGAGCCCATGACGACGCAAGCGGGTCGCCATCTTTTTACCTATGCGGTCATCACCGACACCCATCTGAACCAAGGCGAGGCCGAGTGCAATTCGCCGTTCGAGGTCAACAAGCTGGCCAATGCGCGAATGCGTCACGTGGTCCGCGACCTGAACACGCGCGACGTCGATTTCGTCCTGCATCTGGGCGACTTGCTTCATCCGGTACCGCATATCCCGCATCTATATGAAGAGGCCGCGGCGCGGTTCAAAGACCAGGTCAAGGACCTGCGTCATAAGCTCTACGTTATTCCCGGCAACCACGACGTCGGCGACAAGCCCGTCGATTGGTGCCCGGCGGGCATGGTCCGGCCCGAGTTCCTGGACCTCTGGGATCAGCATTTCGGCCCGCACTATCAGTCGTTTGAGCACAAGGGCCTGCGCTTCATCCTGATCGATGCCCAGATCGTCAATTCGGGCCTGGATGCGGAAGCCGAACAGAAAGCCTGGCTGGAACAGGAACTGGCCGCCGCCGAAGCGGCGGGAGAGCGCGTGTTCCTCAACACCCATTATCCGCCCTATCTGACCTACCGCGACGAGAACGAGCACTACGACAATATCGGTGAACCGGGCCGGTCGTGGCTGCTCGGCCTGATGGAAAAGCATAAGGTCGAAGCGATGTTCGCCGGGCATGTTCATAACTTCTGGTATCACCGCCACGGCCCGACCCAATGCTGGCTGCTGCCGTCCACGGCCTTCGTCCGTCAGGACTACTCCGAGATGTATCGCACCGCGCCGCCGCCGGAATTCGAATACGGCCGCAACGATTGGAACAAGCTGGGCTACTTCATCGTCCATGTGCACGAACACGGCCACCTGTGCGAGATCGTGCGGACCTATGGCCAGACGGTCGAACCCGGCGCCGCCGTCGCCCCGGCGGCGGACAAGGTGTCGGCGGTCCATCCGATGAACAGCCCGGTCACCCGGTTCGGCTTCGACATGCGCCAGAACTGGTTGGAAGTGATCGAAATTCCGCCGTCGGGTGGCCTGGATGAATTCGACCGCAAGCGGACCCGCAACGACTATGCCCTGATGGCGTTAATGGAAATGGGCGTGCGGCGGCTGCGCATTCCGGCGCGGGACCTATTGGACCCCGCCCATCGGGCGCGCCTGACCGAACTGTCGGAACTGGGATTTCTGTTCACCCTGTTCACCTTTGACGCGCCGGGCCCCGACGTGATCGCGGCGGTACAGGGGGCCAAAGGGCTGATCGATGCCTGGGAGATCGCGCAGAACCTGTCGGACCTGCCCGCCGTCGCCGCGGCGGCCCGTCCGGCGGCCGAGGCCGCAGGGGCGGCGCTGTATCTGTCGAAGCTGCGGTCCAAGGACGAAATGGAACGAGGCGGCGAGCGCTATTATCACATGATCAATCACGGCTTCACCCCGGACGAAGGCGATCAGATCGCCCAGGCGGCGGCGATCGACGGGATTGCCGGGCTGGTCTTCCGTGTCGCCGGGGAAACCCTGCCGGCGCAGGCCGGTGCCGATGCCTTGGCTGCCGTCAAGAGCCATGGCCTGAAGGCGTCCCTGCATATCCGCATGTCCGTCGGCAGTCCCGGCGACCAACAGTCCGATGAGGGCTGGGTCGCGGGCCGTGCTGCCCAGGCCCTGGCCACGGCGCAGGCCAACGGCGAGTTGCATGTGTTCTGCGATACCTTCGCCGATGTGGACCGGGGCTACTTCCCGCGTCAGGGCGTGGTCGATCGTTTGTACAACCCACGCCGGGCGTTCCATGTGCTGCGCCATTTGACGGGGGCCTTGGCCCAGGCGGGAAGGGGTGCCTGGATACTATCCGCCGGTGGCGGCACGGTTGGCGAAGGGGCCGGTGCCGGGACTCTGATCGATCTTGCGACGGGCGACCGCACGGCGGCGGGGCATGACGCTCTGGCCGGTGCCGGTGGACCTGTCGTCTGGATCGCCGGAGCCGACTGACCATGACGAACCTTCCGCTCGACGGGGTACGCATTCTGGATGCCAGCCACGTCCTGGCCGGTCCATATGCGACCTATCAACTTTGCCTGATGGGGGCCGATGCGGTGCGGGTCGAACGCATCGGCGGCGACGACTTCGTCCGCCGTCACGGCGGCTCGCCCGAGTTGCGTGCCGCCGGGATGGGTGGTTCGTTCACGGCGCAGAACGCGGGCAAGGCCTGCATCCTCATGGACCTGAAAGCACCGGGCGGGCGCGAGGCCTTCCTGAAGTTGGCCGCGCAAAGCGACGTGGTCATGGAAAACTACCGCCCCGGCGTGATGGACCGTCTGGGATGCGGCTACGACGACGTTCGGGCGGTCAAGCCGGACGTTATTTATTGCTCGCTAACCGGCTACGGGCCCGAGGGGCCGCTCTCCGGTGCGCCCGCCTACGATCATATCGTTCAGGGCATGTCCGGTTTGATGAGCATGACCGGCACGCCGGAATCGGGGCCGCAGCGGGTCGGCCTGCCGATCACCGATTACATCGCCGGCCTGACGGCGGCGCTGGCCGTATCCGGCGCCCTGCACCAACTTCGCCAGACCGGAAAGGGACAGCATTTGGTGGTCCCGATGTTGTCCTCGGTCCTGTCGATGATGGGGGTGTTCGCAATCGATCAGCAGACCGATGGCCGCGAACGGGGCCTGCAAGGCAACCTGCCGTTTTCCGGCAGCCCCTTCGCCGGTCGATTCGACACGGCGGACGGTCATATCGTGGTGACCGCCAATACGGCGGCGCAGGCGGCGCGCATGGTCGCGGCATTGGGCCTGGACGAATTGGCGGGGATGGCGGGCGATACCGCGCCGGACGCCCTGGGCGAGGAACAGAAGGCCCAGGTTACGGCGGCGTTGGAACGCGTGTTCCGAACCAAGGCCGCGACCGAATGGGAAGATATCCTGGCCCGGGCGAATGTGCCCGCTGGCAAGGTCCGGAACCTGGGTGAAATTCTCAACCACCCGCAGACGGCGGCTTCGGGATGCCTGGACGATCTGCCTTTGCCGGGGGTAGCGGCACCGGTGAAGATTCCGGGACTCGGCTTTACCTCCGACGCCTGGGCGCGGCGTCCTTTGCCGCAACCGGAAAACCCCGGCGACAGCACACGCCGCGTGCTGGCCGGGGCCGGATTCTCAGAAGACGAGATTGAAACGCTGGCTCGCGCCGGGGCAATCGCGGGGGCGGGCCTGCCGCCCCGCGACGGTTAGGTGTTCTTATTGATCTCGCGTTTGGTGCGGAGCAACTGCATCAGGCCCTCGTCGCGCCAGGAGCCGCGTTCTTCCCATTTGTCCAAGGGCAGGATCGCGCGCCGCGCGGCCACCACTTTCTCGACCAGGTCCGGGGTCCAGGGGTCGTGTTGGCCGCGTTCGGCCCCCTGGCGCTCGTACGACGGGCCCATGCGTTCGGCGTGGCCGGCGATGCCGCCGCGCGTGCCCAGATCGACGCTTTCGAACGGCCCGATCAGTGACCAGCGGAATCCCAGGCCATCGCGGACGATACGGTCGATATCCTCGACCGAGGTCACGCCGTCGCGAACCAGGCAATAGGCCTCGCGCAGCAGCGCACCCTGCAAACGGTTCAGGACAAAGCCTTCGACCTCTTTATTCACATAGACCGGCGCCATCCCGGCCGCCGCCATCAGGCCCGCGCCGAGCTTGACCGCTTCGGGCGAGGTGAAGGGGGCGGGCACGACCTCGACCACGCGGATCAGGAACGGCGGGTTGCCGGGGTGCAGCACCATGCAGCGCTCGCGACCTTTCACATGGTCGAAGATGCGCGACGGCTCGATGAACGAGGTCGAACTGGCGATGGCGCAGTCTTCGGGGGCGATCTCGGCGACGCGGGCCATCAGGTCCCGTTTCAGGTCGACGAATTCGGGCACGCTTTCTTGAACCAGGGAGGCGCCATCCAGGGCCTGTTCCAAATCGGTCACCGGCTCGATCAGGGCCATCGCGCCATCGACGCCGCCTTCTCCGATCAGGTCGTGGCGGGCCAAATCTTCCATTCGCGCCCGTGCCTTACCCAGGGTCGCGTCGAGCGCCTCCTGCTGGGTGTCGTAAAGGCGCACCCGCATGCCCGCCGTGGAAAATACCACGGCCCAGGCCATGCCGATGGTGCCCGCTCCGATCAGGGAGATGACAGGATTGTTGGTAGGCGTCGTCGTGGTCATGGATGTCTCCGTTGTTGGTCTTCAGCCTTGATGGCTTATCCGCATACTGTCTGCGGAAAATGAAAAAATCAAAAAGTGTCCTTTGATTTGACGAATGGAGTTCGGGGCACTAACAATTCCCCCACGGTGCATTCTTCGGCTGTCCTGCGCCTTATAAAAACTCGTTACCTTGGAGACACCCGGCCGAAGACGTCAATTGATCTAATTGGGAGGATTCCTAATGAAGAACATCGTTAAGGCTCTGCTGCTGGCAGCGCCGTTGGTCCTCGCAGGCCAAGTCGCAGCCAAGGCCGATGAATTCGTCCGCATCGCCTCCGGTCCGTCCGGCGGCAGTTGGTATCCCCTGGGCGCCAAGATGGCCGAGATCTTCAACAAGATCGGCGGTCTGTCCGTTTCCAACGGCCCGGGCGGCGGCGTCGGCAACCTGCTGGACGTCAACAAGAAAGAAGCCGAAATCGGTTGGACCTATGGTCACACCGCGTTTGACGGCTACAAGGGCAACCCGCCTGTTTTCAAAAAGCCGAACACCAATGTCCGTCACTTGGCCACGCTGTATCCGGCCGGCCTGCAGACGGCTGTTCCGGCCAAGTCGAACATCATGTCCTACGCGGACCTGAAAGATAAGAACCTCAGCCCCGGTAAGCTGAAGTGGACCGGCTATGCCGCCGCTAAGATGCTTTTCGAAAAATACGGCTTCACCGTTGAAGACGTTAAGAAAAATGGCGGCACGGTTCACCACGTCGGTTATTCCGACTCCGTCTCCCTGATGAAAGACGGTCACATCGATGCCTACACGGCCGTGACCAGCGTTCCGCAGGCGACGTTCCTGGATCTGGAATTCAACCCGGGCATCCGTTTCCTGCCGGTTGATGAAAAGATCCTCAGCGGCATCCTGTCGGAAAACCCCGGCTACATCAAAATCACCATGACCAAGGACGACTACAAGAGCATCGACAAGCCGGTGCCGATCCTGGGCGCGGTGACCATTATGGTGATCAACAAGGACGTGTCCGACGACACCGCCTACAAGATCACCAAAGCTTTGTGGGACCACCACGCCGACCTGGCTCAGGTCAAGGGCGTCTGGAACTCTGTGAAGCTTGAAAACGCCCTCGTCGGGGCGGCGCTGCCGGTTCACCCGGGCGCCAAGAAGTACTACGACGAACAAGGCGTTAAGGCCAACTAAAGGCCTTTTCAAGGTAACGGGATCTCTCCGGCGCGGCGGATTCGTTCGTCGCGCCGGTTCTCGCTCTGGTTTTGGTCCGCCCATCTTGGGGCCTTGTCGTGCGTTCCGGATCCCTGACCACAACGGCACAGGTTGAAATCCGCACCGATATGACCGACACACGCACAAATCCCGCTGAGTCCCTGCACTACGATGAAGTGCGGGAATATTCCGTTCTTGAACATGCGCTAATGCGCCGCGGCTATGACGTGGTGAAATGGATCGCCATCGTGGTGGCGATCATTTCCATCTCATTGGCCCTGTTCCATTTGTACGTCGCCGTGTTCGGCACGCCGCAATCGCGGGCGTTCCGTTCCACCCACCTGACGGGGATGATGGTGCTCGCCATCATGCTGTACCCGCTGGGGCGCGACAGTTGGAAGAACCATCCGGAGAACCCCAAGCAATGGGGCATGTTCGGGGTGGACCTTCTGTTGATCGGCGCGATTGTCGCCGTCCAGGTTTATACTCTTTGGGATTTGGACGCCTTCTCTCAGCGTGAAGGCGAACTGATCGAGTCCGATCTGTGGATGGGATCGCTGTTGATCCTGTTGGTCATGGAAACCACGCGGCGCGCCGTCGGCCTGCCGATGGTCATCGTGACGGCCTTCTTCGTGGTGCATTCGCTTTACGCGCACCACTTCTTCGGATTCCTTTATGGGCCGCCGACGTCGTTCACCAAGTACATCGACGTCGTGTTCCTGCGGTCCGAAGGTGTGTTCGGCATCCCGATTTCGGTGGCCGCGACCTTCATCGTTCTGTTCATCATTTTCGGCTCGATCCTGATCCGCACCGGTGCGGGCAAGATGTTCATCGACCTGGCCATCGCGTTGACCGGCCATCGCCGGGGCGGCCCGGCCAAGGCTTCGGTCGTGGCCTCCGCCTTCCTGGGCACCGTGTCCGGTTCGGCCGTGGCCAACGTCGTGACGACCGGCTCGTTCACCATCCCGCTGATGCGCAAGCTAGGCTACAAGCCGAAATTCGCGGCGGCGGTCGAGGCCTGCGCCTCGTCTGGTGGCCAGATCACGCCGCCGATCATGGGCGCAGCCGCGTTCCTGATCGCCGAATTCATGCATGTCAGCTACTTCGCGGTGATCACCGCCGCGATCATCCCGACGCTGCTGTATTTCGCGACCATCTATTTCATGGTCGATATCGAAGCCGATAAGGACGGCATCAAGCGCCTGGACAAGCACACCCTGCCGCGGGCCATGGCCGTTCTGAAGCATGGTTGGCATCAGTTGCTGACCCTGGCCGTGCTGGTCGGGCTGCTGGCTTATGGCTATTCGCCGATGATGTCGGCGTTCTGGGCCATCGTGACCTTGATCGCGCTCAGCTTCCGTGACCCGCTGACCCGGATGAGCCCCGTCGACTTGTTGGCGGCGCTGGAATCGGGTGTGCGTTCGGCCATGCCGGTGACGGTTGCCTGCGGTTGCGCCGGTATCATCATCGGGTCGATCTTCGTGTCCGGCCTGGGCCTGAAGTTCACCAACCAGGTCATCAACATCGCCGACGGCAACCTGCTGATCCTGCTGACCCTGACCGGTATCGCCGCGATCATCCTGGGCATGGGCATGACCACGACCGCGGTCTACATCACCGTGGCGGCGCTGATCGTTCCGTCCTTGGTGCATCTGAAGGTCGAGCCGATGGCGGCTCACATGTTCGCCTTCTACTATGGTGTCGTGTCGACCATCACCCCGCCGGTCGCCCTGGCGGCATTCGCAGGGGCGGCGATCGCGGGATCGAAGCCAATGGCGACCGCCGTGGAATCGGCGCGGATCGGGATCGCGAAGTATCTCGTTCCGTTCGCCTTCGTCTACAACCCCTCGCTCTTGTTCGAAGGTCCGATCTGGCTGACCTGCCTGTCCGCCATTCTGGCCTTTATCAGCATGTGGGGCTTCTCCGTGGTGTTGGAAGGTTGGTTGAAGGGGCCGATCAGCGTCTTGATGCGTCTGATCTTCCTGGTCCTTTCGGTGCTGGCTCTGTTCCCGCCGTTGGATGAAGTCGTTCCCGGCATTCCCGGTTTCGTGCTGCCGCTGGTCGGTGGTGTGGGGATTGTTCTGCTGGCGACAGCGCGTAAACGCATGGTTCCGGAGGCCGCGTGATGAAAAAGTCGAAACTGTTTATCGGGCGTCCCGTGTACTGGGTTCTGTTCGCGTTGATCGTGGCCGTGATGGCTTTGCTCGGCATGCGGCAGGAACACGTGCGTGATTTCGTGCCGTTCCAGTTTGCGGTGATGGGCGTGGCGGTCTTCGCCGTTGCGGCGGTGCTGTTCCTGTATCGTCCGGGCGAGGAAGTCACGCGGGATCCGCTTGATCCCGACGACGTTGCCTGACGGCCAATCGACGTGACCAAGGTATTCGTCGAAGGCCCCATGCATCCGCGTGGGTTCGAGGTCCTGGCCGAGCGCCCGGACCTCGACGTACGGGTCGAGGAAAAACCCACGGCGGAGGTTTTCGCCGCCGCCGTGGCCGAGGCCGATGCCGTCTTGCTGCGCCTGACCCCGTTGACCGGGGATTTGATCGCACAGGCCCCCAATCTGAAAGTCGTGTCGCGCATGGGTGTGGGGTATGACCACATCGATGTCGCGACGTTGACGCAGCGGGGTATTCCGCTGACGCTGGTCGGCGATGCCCTGGCGGCGTCGGTGGCGGAGCACTCCGTGATGCTGATGCTTGGGGTCAGCCGCACCATCGCCCTGATGGACCGCTACACCCGAACCGAACGCTATGGCGAGCGGTTCAAGCTTCTGGGTCATGAAATTCTGGACAAGACGGTGTTGATCGTCGGCCTGGGCGGGATCGGCGGCGAGACGGCGCGCCGCTGCGCCGCGTTCGGCATGAACATCATCGCCGCCGGGCGTGAGAATACGAAGCGCGAGGCCGAACGCCTGGGCTACGAATACGTCGCCGATTTCCACGATGCCCTGGATCGGGCGGACTTCGTCAGCCTGCACCTGCCGGCGCGGGCCGATAAGGCGGCGATCCTGGGTGCGGCGGAGTTCGCGGCGATGAAGCTGGGATCTTATGTCATCAACACCGCGCGCGGTTCGTTGATCGACGAAGATGCGCTTTATACCGCCCTGACCTCGGGTCATTTGGCCGGGGCCGGGTTGGACGTCACCAAGGACGAGCCGCCCAAGCCGGATTGCCCCTTGCTGACCTTGGACAACGTTCTGTTCACGCCGCACAACTCGGCCCTGACGGTCGAAACCGGGCGGCGGGTGTCGGAAACGGCGGTACGCAACGTGTTCGCCGCCTTGGACGGCACCCTCGACCCATCCTATGTCGTTAACGGAGAAATCTTGTGACCACGCCCGCCCCGGCCGTCATCGACGCCGCAGACCTGACGAACTTCCTGGCCGATACCTTTCACGCAGCAGGATGCTCGCAGGCCGAGGGCCGGCGCATCGCGGAAAATCTGGTCGAGGCGAACCTGTCCGGCCATGACAGCCACGGCGTGATCCGCACCCCCCGTTATCTGGGCTGGCTGAAGGCCGGAAACCTGTTCGCCGACCGCGAGGTCGAGGTCGTGACAGACGCTGGGGCGCTGATGATCCTGGACGGAGGCTTCGGCTTTGGTCAGACCGTCGGCCCGCAAGCCGTCTGCCGTGGGATGGACCGGGCGAAGGAATTGGGCGTATCGGTCGTGGCCCTGCGCCATGCCGGGCACTTGGGCCGCATCGGTGCCTTCGCCGAGCGCGCGGCGGCGGAAAATATCGTCTCCGTCCATTTCGTCAACGTCGCGGGCAGTGTCCTGGTCGCGCCCTTCGGCGGGTCCGAGCGACGGTTCTCGACCGCGCCGGTAGCGATCGGCGTGCCGGGCGCGGGTGGGGCTCCGGTTATTCTCGATTTCGCGACCTCTCTTGTCGCCGAAGGCAAGGTCCTGGTCGCCTCCAAGGGCGGCAAGCCTCTGCCGGAAGGAAGCCTCGTCGGCCCCGACGGCAAGATGAGCAACGACCCCTCCCTGCTGTACGGAAAAATCGATCCGACGGCGCAGCCCAATTCGCGCAACGGCGAAGGTGCCCTGGTGACCATGGGCGGGCATAAGGGCTCGGGCCTGGCGATGATGTGCGAATTGCTGGCCGGCGCCTTGACCGGGTCGGGTGCGACCGGGCCGGGGTATGATCGGATTTATAACGGCATGCTGTCGATCTACATGTGCCGCGACCGCTTTGGCGCGGAAGACGACTATGCCCAGGAACTGCGCCGTTATGTCGACTACGTCAAAAGCGCCAAGCCGACCGTCGAGGGCGGCGAGGTCCTGGTGCCCGGCGAGCCGGAATCCCGCATGCGCGCGCAGCGCACCGCGAACGGCATTCCCCTGTCCGCCGATGCCTGGGCCGCGATTTCCGGCGCGGGGCAGGATTTGGGCATTACCCCGCCGCAGCCGGTCGCCTGACGGGCGACCGACCGAGGGGGCCGAACGGGCGAAAGTGTCCGGTTAGACGTAGCAGGGCCCGTCGATCAACGGATGGGCGGCGATGAATTTTTCGTCCACATCGATCCCGATGCCGGGGCCTTCCAACGGCGCGACACGGCCGTCGGCGTTCAATTCATATGGCTTGCCGCCCAGGTGGTCGCGGAACGGGTTGTGCTGGGCAACGTCGCCTTCGAAGTATCCGGGGTTGTCGACCGCCGCCAGCACATGGATGCAGGCCGCCATGTTCAGGCCGGTCAACAGGGTGTGCGGGTTGACGCTGATCTTCCAGGCGGAACACATCGCGGCGATGCGCATGATTTCGGTCACGCCGCCAGTCTTTGATACGTCCGGTTGGGCGAAGCGCACGGCGTTGTCTTCGATCAGGCGGGTGAACTCGAACCGGGTGAAGTGGTTTTCCCCGGCGGCCAGCGGAACGCGGGCGAACCCGGCGGCGGTTTTGTAATCGCGATAGTCATGGGCGGGGAAGGGTTCTTCCAACCAACCCACGCCGCATTCCTCGAACGCAGGCATGACGCGGCGGGCGTCATCCAGGGTATAGCCGGTATTGGCATCGACCATGATCTCGATCGCGTCGCCCAGCTTCGCCCGCACGGCGCGGACGCGGGCGATGTCGTTGGCGGGCGTGTCGCCGACCCGCAGCTTGACCGCGCGATAGCCTTCATCGACGTAGCTCTGGGCTTCCTCGGCCAGCGCCGACGGATCCTGATAGCCCAGGGAAATTCCCCCGGCATAGGCCTTGGCCGCGCGCGGCCCGCCGCCCAACAACCGATAAAGCGGCATGTTCAGGGCTTTTCCGCGAATGTCCCACAGCGCCATGTCCAGGCCGCTTAGCGCCATCACCGCGCCATAGCCCATGCCGTGGCTGGCCAACTGCATGCGGTAGATTTTCTGGCCCACGCCGACCGTGTCCAAGGCGTCCATGCCGGTTGCCAATTCGGCGATGGTGCTGTCGATCAGGCGGGCGACGGCCCCCGGCGCACGGCCATGGTGGGCTTCGCCCCAGCCGACGATGCCTTCGTCGGTTTCGACGCGGACCAGCACGGCATCGCGTTTGACGGCGCGGCCGATGCCCAACGTAACGTTCTGGCCCTCGGGCACGCGAAAGGACAGCGGGACAGCCTGAATGCGGGTGATCTTCATGTGATGCTCCTCGAATTCTTGATTGCGGCGCCCCGGTTGATCGGTGTCGCCATTGCCGCTTTGCGCGGGATGCAATCTTTCTAGCCCGCTATCGGCGAGCGGGGGAAGCAAGAAAATTCAAGGAATTCAAACCGTTCCGCTATGCGGTGCGGTCCGGGGCGCGGCGGTTGCGGATCAGGACTCGGCCAAATCTTCCAAGGTGTCGGATTCCAGGATCACGATCATCCGCCCCCGTATGACGATGATTTCGTCTTTCTGCCAGCGGTCCAGGGTGGTCGTGACCCACTGCCGGGTCGAGCCGACGATGTCCGCCAACTGGTCATGGGTTACGCGGCGGTCGATCAATACGCCGCCGTCTTCTTCGCGGCCATGGACCTGACCCAGGATCTTCAGCAACTGGGCCAGGCGCTGCGAGACCGAGCGCGTCCCCAGCATTTGCACCAGCTGCGAATAGCATTTCCCTTTGGCGACCAAGCCGTCGATCAGACAAAGCGCGAAGGTCGGCATGCGTTCGATCAGGTCGCGAACCACCGTTCCCGTCAGCGCCATGACGCGGGAATCCTCCATGGCTTCGCCGGACCACAGGTGAACGCCGCCGAAGACTTCGGGCCCGCCGATGAAATGGCCGGGCGTCCAATAAGCCAAGGTCAGCTCGCGCCCCGACGGTCCCGTGCAGAAGGTACGCACGCGCCCGCTTTCGATCAGGAAGATGCCTTCGTGGGAATCCCCCTGGTGGAAGATGCCTTCGCCGCGCTTGGCCTTGATGGTCGTGCCGCGCGAGCGGATGAAGGTCACTTCCTCCATGCTCAGACGGTCGAGGAAGGTCGCGCCCTCGTTAAGGTCCGACATGCTTTCCGACAGAAACAGGGCCGAAAGGGGCTCGTCCGCAGCCATGGCATCGTTCTCGATCGTGCGGAGCCGTTGGTTGGTAAGGGGGGGCAACGGTCCGCTCCTAGTTTCGGGTCTGGGCGGCGATATACCCGCCCAGGGCCTTGATCTCCGCGTCCGTCAGCTTGGCCGCGACGTTTTCCATCACCTTGTCGGGGGAATTGGCGCGGGCACCCGAACGAAAATCGGATAGCTGCTTTATAACATAGTCGGCGTGCTGTGCTTCAAGCCGTGCCGCACCCGACGATGTAACCTTGTCCTTGGCGTGGCAAGACAGGCAGGCCGGAAGGCCGCGCGCCGCGTCGCCTTTGTGGTACAGGGCCTCGCCAATGCGGCGTTCCGGCTCCAGCGGCATTTCCGCCGGGGCGGGCGGGGTCAGGCCGCCGAAATACTTGGCGACGACGGGAATGTCCTTGTCCGCGATCAGACCGGCCATGGCTTGCATCTGCTCGGCGTCGTTGGTTCGCCGCCCAGACCGGAAATCGGCGATCTGCTTTTCAATATAGGCCGGAACCTGCCCCGCCAATTTGGGGAACTTCGCCATGCGCGAGATCCCGTCCAGGGAATGGCACAGGGCGCAGTTTTCCCAGGGCTGCAGGCCGCTTTCGTCGATCATCCCAGCCTGCGCCGATGGGAATGTAGCGGCGGATAGCAGTCCTGCGAGCGCCAGGGGGCGAAGGTGGCGAAAAAACATTCGTGCGGCCGGTCGACTGGGCTCAGGATCCTTTGTGGTCATGGCCCATCGCGCCGTGGTTCATATGATCATGGTTCATGCCGGGGGCGTCATTGCGGGCGCGGACCGTGGCCTTGACCGCGACGGTCGTGCCGTCGTCCAGGGTTAGGGACAGGTCGATCGTGTCGCCTTCCTTGTACGCGGCCTTGGGCTTCATCAGCATGATATGCATGCCGCCCGGCACGAACCCGACCGGCGGCCCCGGCGGCAGGTCGACCGCCGCCAGATGCTGCATATGGGTCACGCCGTCCTTGGTGATGCTGGCGTGCATGGTGGCGGAGCCGTATTGCGGGCTCTGAACCGCCGTTATCGTGCGGGTTTCCTTGCCGTGGTTCATCAGAACCATATAGGCGGCATGGGCCTTGACCCCCGGCGGGGCGACGGGAACCCAGGCATCCATCGCCATGACCGAAGACATGGCGTGGCCTTGCGCCTGGGCGGTTTGAAGCGATTGTCCGTTGGCGGCATGGGCCTCGCAGGCAAGGGCGGATTGCGACCCGGCGGCGGTCAGGGCCGCCGCGCCGATCAAGCAGGAAAGGCAGGATTTGACGACGGAAACGTTCATTCAGTTGTTCCTTTGCGCCCGGATGTAGGTAATCCGTTTACGAGCCAGGTATTCCGCCGTGTCGGCGGGCGGCAGGGGCGGCGACAGCTTGGCGTGGATGCGGGCGTCAGGGCCGATCACGATCACGCTGGCGCTGTGCTGCACTTCGTAGTCGCCGTCCTTGTCGGGTTTGCCCAGGCGGTAGAAGCCGTCGATCCCTTCGACGAACTTCGCCAACTCCTTGTGGTCGCCGGTGACGCCCATGAAGTTCTCGTCAAAATGTTTGACGTAATCGCCCAGCACCTCGGTATCGCGCTTGGGGTCGATGGCGACGAAGATCACTTTCGGCAGGTTGTCCGGTCGAACGCGGACGGACATCTGATTGACGACCTCGGCCAAGTTCGACAGCACGAACGGGCAGACATCGGGGCACGAGGTAAAGCCGATCGACGCCAGGGTCCAGTGCCCCTTCAGGCTCTCGACCGTGAACGGTTTGCCACGATGGTCCTTCAGACTGAATTCGGGCAGAGCGGCGGGCGGATCCGGTTCGACGACCCGAAGGCCCGCGGCCTGACCGGTCGTGGCCGTCAGGCCCAGGACGCAGGTAACGGCAAGGGTGGCGGCAAGGCGGCTCAGGGCGCGGCGTCGGTGCATCGTCAAGGGACGGCTCCTTCGGTTGATCCTTAGTGGTTCTGCATTTCGAAAGCGCGCAGGCTCTCCCCGCGGATGCGTTCCAGGCAGCGACGCTTCAACTGGATGTAGGTTTCGTCGGTGGTGATGTCGGTGGTGCGCGGACGCGGGATGTCGACGCGGAAATCGTCGATCACCCGGCCGGGCGCGGCGCTCATGATGATCACCCGGTCGGCCAGGAACACGGCCTCGTCGACGTCGTGGGTCACGAACATCACGGTGGTGCCGAAGTCTTCCCAGATGCGCAGCAGGTTTTCCTGCATCATCAGGCGGGTCTGGGCATCCAGCGCGCCGAACGGCTCGTCCATCAGCAGCA
>DJHY01000104.1:0-904 GCA_002433335.1 Rhodospirillaceae bacterium UBA6608
TCCATGTAGTCCTCAGCGAGTTCCCGCACCGTAGGAGCAGTTCTGGAGTCCGTACGCTCCTGCGCAGGGTCTTTCCCGTGGGCGACACTACCAAGATGCTGTTTCGCGAGTTTGCGGGCTTCCTCAGCGGTCAGAACGCCATGCCGCCCCAAGGTCATGCGCCGCGAGCGTCCGTCCTTTCGGTATTGGACTACGTAGCTTTTGACGCCTGACGGTTTCACGCGGACGCCGAAGCCGGGGAGCTCATCATCCCATTCGAAGCGATCATTCGCGGCAGGGGTGAGCAGATCGATGAAACGTTTGGTTAGTCTAGCCATCTGAATCCGCCGTTGCTGACTGGCTAGCTGAGCGCTCCAGTGTTTTTCGCTTCGGGCGAATGAGAATTGCCCAGAAGACCGACCCAGTGACACCGCCCCACAAACAGAAAATCCAAAAGAAAACAAAAACGCTGGAAGACCTGAAACCGGTCATGCCAAATGCAATCAGCATTGCGATAAGGCCAACCGCCAAGCCGCCCCAAAAATAGTGGGATGACTCTGCAATTCCTTTCCTGGCCAGAAGCCAGTGCAGCAGTGGAAAGGCGGTTATCGAAGCCCAAAATATAGACAAGAAGACGAGCTCGTTGCTCCAGAACAGAAAGGCAACGAACATGCTCAAGACGAATGCAGCTATTAGCCCTGATGATGAGGCAACAAAGAGCGCGATCAAAAATTTGAGACTGTAAGGGATCATTCGGGTAAGCATTAGGTAAGCAGTGTGTCTCGAATTTGAACGAAATTCAGCGAACCATATTCACCCAGTCGTGTCAAAAAATATCGTAAAATCAACATAATATGATCGTATGTCGCAATGTCGCGATGATGAGCGAACTCGGTGATTTCTGACTCTTAATCAGCGGGTCCAA
>DJHY01000104.1:1230-6891 GCA_002433335.1 Rhodospirillaceae bacterium UBA6608
CGAGTCCTTGTGCGCCCACCATTTCTTAGAAAAATCAAATGGTTGGGATCCGGTTTTCGGAGGATGGCGGTCGTGCCGCCTTGAAACGGGACGTGTTTGTGCCTATCTGCATAGCAGGGCATGCATCGTCCAAAGGTGTATGCGGCCCTTTTTGTTATGATTGATCGCATTGCTCCCCATACCCAGGTCGATGGCACCGCGAAGCCGGTGCGGCCCCCCGTTGAGAAAACGGAGGCGGGCGAAACGCGCCGTGTCGGGGTTGAGATTGAATTCGCCGGCATGGATGTACCCGCCGCGGCCGAGTTGGTTCGCGACACCTTCGGCGGGGCCGTGCTCGAGGACGACCCCCATCGTCTGATCGTCGAAGACACGGCGTTCGGTGATTTCGTGGTCGAGCTGGATGCCCAGGTGGTTCACGGAAAAGGCCCGGAACGCGATGACGGCGCCAACCTCAAGAAAATCCTGCCCGACGATGTCGATGCCGCCGCCCGCGAAGCGCTGGGCAAGGCCGTGTCCGGTATCGTCCCGGTGGAAATCGTCTCGCCGCCTATTCCTTGGCCCGACCTGGGCCGGATGGCGAGCCTGACGGACGGCCTGCGCAAAGCCGGGGCCAAGGGCACGGACGACAATCTGCTTTATGCCTTCGGCCTTCATCTGAATCCGGAGGTGCCGGGAACCGACGCGGCGACGATCCTGCGCCATCTGAAGGCTTATCTGGTGCTGGCCGATTGGCTACGCGACGAGATCGATATCGACGTCACCCGCCGCCTGATGCCGCATTCCGACCCGTTCCCGCGCAGCTACCTGCTGGCCATGTTGGAACCGGGATACGCGCCCGACCTTAAGAAACTGATCGCGGACTACCTTGAACACAACCCGACCCGAAATCGCGAGTTGGATATGCTGCCGTTGTTCCGCCATCTGGACGAACAGGCAGTTCTTGATCGGCTGGACGATCCATTGATCAAGGCGCGCCCGACCTTCCATTATCGTTTGCCGGATTGCGCCCTGGGTGATGCGGGTTGGTCACCGGTGACCGATTGGAACCGCTGGGTCCGGGTCGAGCAATTGGCCGACGACGAAGACCGCCTCAACGACATGGCGGCGGCCCTGCGAGAAAACCTTTTGCGTCCGGCCCCGGCGCGTTGGCTGGATGAGCTGCAGGCCTGGCTGACGGCGTGACGGTCAAACCCCGCATCGGCGTTACCGTGTCCAACCGCGGCGCGACGATGACCTGGCTTGCCCATTGGCTTGCGGTCAAACGTGCCGGCGGCAAGCCTGTGCGCCTGTCGGTGAACGGGAAGACCGATGTCGATGGGCTGGACGGCTTGGTGATCGGCGGCGGGGACGATATCGGCGCCGGTCTGTACGGCGGCGAGCCTGTTCCCGAGGTGCGAATCGATCCGGCGCGCGACGAAATGGAACGCAAAGCGCTGGACCAAGCGCTGCACCGGGAGGTTCCGGTGCTCGGTGTGTGTCGGGGATCGCAGATGATCAACGTGCACCTCGGCGGGACGCTGCATCAGGACATGTATTCCGTGTACGAAGGCTTGCCGCGCATGCGCACGCCCCTGGCGCGCAAGCACATCACGATCAGGCCGACCAGCCAGCTTGCCCGGGTGATGGGTGCAGGGAGGATCGCCGTCAATAGCCTGCACCATCAATCCGTCGCCAAGTTGGGTCAGGGGGTGCGTGTCGCCGCCCGGGATGCGCACCGCGTCGTTCAGGCGACCGAGCATGCCGATGCCCGATTTCTGATCGGTGTTCAGTGGCATCCTGAACTGCTGCCGTTTCGCCGCCGACATCAGTCGCTGTACCGCGGATTGGTCGAAGCCGCGCGGGAATAACGGCGTTCAGGCCCGGCCGGAAATCATAAAAACCCAGAGTCAGGAAAATGATAATCATTCGCAATTATATGCTTGCGAATGATTTGCAATATCATTATGAAGGGTCGTCAAGGAGACACGTGATGACCGACCTGAACCCCACGAGGACCTTGTTGAACGCCGGCGAGAGCATCGTCTTGCAGGCTATCCGGGAATGGCGGGGGGCCTCCCCGGAAAGCAAGGCTTCTTGCGGGACAGGTCGGGAAGGCGCGGCGAGGGCAGGAGGTGCGCAGACGCCTCCCACCCTCGCCGACGCCGTAACCGCTTTTCTGGACCTGCTGTGGCGGGCGGACCCGTTCATCGTCCGCTTCAACCCGCCGACCAATACGGGCATGACCTTGTTCGAGCTTCAGACAATCTACATCCTGGCCGAATGGCGGGCGGGCAATCACCGCACCGTGCATGAGCTGCTGGCCTGGTGGCTGCCGAATACCTTCATCGCCAATGGCCGCGCCCTGCTGACCGAGATTTCGGAAGTGCTCGATGACCTGGACATCCGCTTCCAGCCGAGCAAATGGGTGCGCGCGCATTTCCTGGGGCCGCAGCGGTTCAATCGTTCAGGGGCGTCGAAGGTGCCGACGGGCACCCGGGTCGCCCCGGCGGGCGTTCTTTGGGCGGCGGACCGGTTCTCCCGCACGCTGCACTAAGGCAAAGCCCCACCGAGAAACAAACCCCCAACAACCAAAAAAGACTATTCAGGAAGAGGAAGCAAATGGCCGAGACGCCACTGGTCGAATTCGACAACCTACATGTGACGTTCCCCACCAGCGGCAAACACGTGGAAGCCGTGCGTGGGGTTTCCTACAACATCATGCCCGGCGAGACCGTCGGCGTGGTCGGTGAGTCCGGTTCGGGTAAATCCGTGACCGCGATGTCGCTATTGCGTCTGAACGAAATGATGGGTGCGTATATCCCCAAGGGGAACATCCGCTTCAACAGCCGCGATCATGGTCAGATCGACCTGTCGCAGGTCGACAGCAAGGTCGTGCAGGGCATTCGCGGCAAGGAGATCTCGATGATCTTCCAGGAGCCGATGACCTGCCTCAATCCGGTGCTGAGCCTGCGCACGCAGCTGACGGAACCGTTGTTCCAGCATCAGAACATGGACCCGGCGGCGGCCGAGGAAAAGATCATCGGCCTGTTGAGCCGTGTCCGCATCCCCGATCCGGCGGGCAAGCTGGCGCAGTATCCGCACCATCTGTCCGGCGGCATGCGCCAGCGCGTGATGATCGCCATGGCCCTGGCCTGCGAGCCCGCGTTGCTGATCGCGGACGAGCCGACGACGGCCCTGGACGTGACGATTCAGGCGCAGATTCTCGACCTGATTAAGGATATCCAGGCCGACTTCGGCATGTCGGTCATGTTCATCACCCATGACATGGCGGTGATCGCCGAAATGGCCGACCGCGTCGTCGTCATGTACCACGGCGAAGTGGTCGAACAGGGCCCAGTGGATCAGATTTTCCACGATCCGCAGCATCCCTATACCCGCAAGCTGATCAACGCGGTGCCGCGCATCGGCAGCATGACGGGCAAGGCCGCGCCGGAAAAATTCCCCGCCATCGCGGGCTGACGGCCAAGCGACCGGCGCAATCAAAAAATCAAATGGGTGGATACCAATGAACGAACTCTCCAACTCCGAATGCCTGCTGGAAGTCGACAACCTGACGACTTATTTCGAGATCAAGGACGGCCTGCTGCGTCGTCCGATCGCCCGCGTACATGCGGTCGAAGGCGTCTCGTTCCAAATCATGCCTGGGGAAACCCTGAGCATCGTCGGCGAAAGCGGCTGCGGCAAGACGACCACGGGCCGGACCATCATCGGTCTGGAAAGCGCGACCTCGGGCAACGTCAAGTTCCAGGGCCAGTCCCTGACCGACCATGCGGGCGCCGATCGGCGCGATTTCTATACCAAGGTCCAGATGATCTTTCAGGACCCGTATTCGTCGCTTAACCCGCGCATGTCGGTGCGCGAAATCCTGGCCGAGCCGCTGAAGGTGCACAACTTGGTGCCGCGCGACGGCATCAATGCGCGCGTCGGCGAATTGCTGCACAAGGTCAACCTGCCGGCGGAATTCGCAACCCGCTATCCGCACGAATTCTCGGGCGGTCAGCGCCAGCGTATTTCGATCGCCCGCGCCTTGGCCATGAACCCGAAGCTGATCATCTGCGACGAGGCCGTATCGGCCCTGGACGTGACGATCAAGGCCCAGGTCATCAACCTGCTGATGGATCTGCAGGCGGAATTGGGCCTGTCCTATCTGTTCATCAGCCACGACATGGCGGTGGTCGAGCGTATCAGCCACCGGGTCGCGGTCATGTACCTGGGGCAGATCGTGGAAATCGGCAAGCGTGAAGACATCTTCGAGCGGCCGCAGCATCCTTATACCAAAAAGCTGCTGTCCGCCGTGCCGGTTGCCGATCCGAAGCAACGGCGCAAGGAACGGCGCCTGATGGTCGATGAAATTCCCAGCCCGGTGAAGCCGCTCAGCTACACGCCGGAACTGGTGTCCTACGACGAGGTGTCGCCCGGCCACTTTGTGGCCCGGACGTAGCCGCTCCGGCCTCGACGGCGCGGTGGCCCACGCCGTCGATTCCCGGCCGGGGCGGCTATCGATGCCGCGTCAGCTTGCGGCGTCGGGTAAGCTGTCCAGTTCCGGCTGGGCGAGATAAGCGATATCGAAAATCGTCGCCAAGGAGCCGCCGGTCGGCGGTTCAGACATGAGGCGGATACGGGTAGCTGTCCAAGCCGTGGGGTTCAGGGCTGCAACCGCGGCGATCGTGCCCTTCGCCGTGGCGTCCGCAAAGTTCCGTTCTTTCTCGTTGGCGGCGAAGGCCGCGATATTTGCATCGAGCGGCACGGGCACTTCTTCAAGCGTCAGTACCTTTGCGTTTTCACCGGGCCCTTTGCGGGCATCCAAGACCAGGCCCGTGTTGACGGCGGGTCGTCCGAAGGAATCAGTGACCACGGAAAATCGGCCATCGGTCAGAAAGTCGCGGAGCTTTACCGCGTCGCGCCAAAGGTAGAGCGAAGAATAGCTGTTGGCTGCGGCCCCGCGTTTCCCTGCCTCGCGGATTAGGAAGGCCTTGAAGAATAAGCCCGGTACGTTGTCCCACAGATTGCCGCGCGCCATGGCGCGTTCCCGAACCTGGTGCAGATCGAAGGCCGCGGGTAGGCGGTGGTGATAATGATTGAGCAGCATGGATAATCTCTCCATCGGATGGATTGAAAGGCGGTCAATAGCCGCGCGCCCGGATCGGCCAGATGGCGACCAGATGGTCGCCGTCCATGACATGACAGGCGTTGTGTAGATTGACCGTGGGGTCGCAGTGAGGGGTGACGAATTCGACCCGCGCGCCCGGCGGCAGGCTCCCTTCCGTCAGCAGCAACTTTCCGTGTTCGTCCCCGGCGAAAATATATTGGCTGTCAAAAGGCGCGCCCCGGGCCGTCTCCGGGTTGCCGCCGTCGGTGGCGAAGCATTTGGTGCCTCCGTCGATGGTGGCGCGGCGGAGGTGATGGGCACTGACGACCGTCGTCTGTACGAACAGAGACGTCTCGAACGGGCTTGCGACGCCGCCGTTCGATAGGACGGTCTGATATTCCGCATCCATGAAGACGTAGGACCCGGGCTGTAGTTCCGTGAACACGGATGACTGTGCATCGAAGGCATGGGTGCCGGTCCCGCCGCCGCTGATCGTGGGGAAGTCGATGCCGCGCTCCGCGGCAAGGTCCAGCAACGCGTGAACCCGGGCGTGAACAGTGCCTGCGGCGCGT
>DJHY01000122.1 GCA_002433335.1 Rhodospirillaceae bacterium UBA6608
TCAAGGCGCCCAACGGGTTGTGCGATTTATGCGGGCGGCGTTCGCCAAGCAGCATGTCGCCGAGATGAACTTTCGCGGCGGCAATGCTGGGCGGGAACGAGGTAAAGCGCGCCTCTTCCGTGCCGATCACACCCCAAATCAGGCGCAGCACCAGAAAGCCCAGCGCCACGTAGCCGATCCAGATGTGGATCAGGGACTCATCCTCGACGATCAGGCCGTTCAGGATCACCGCCAGGGCAACGCACCAATGGGTCAGGCGGACGATCGGGTCCCAGGCCGGGGCGGCATGCGCCGCCCCGTCATTCGTTTGCGTCGCCATCAGTCGTCGTGCTCGACCCGGGTGACCTTGCCGCTTTTGGGATCGATCTTCATTTCCCATTTGCGGCCGTCCTTCATCGCCTTGACCTCGATCCGGCCGTGTTCCTGCTCGTACTTGATCATCTCATACCCCTGGTCGCTCAGGGCTTTGGCGATGGCCTGCGGCGTGGTGCCGAGCATCATGTCCTTCATCGGGCCTTCCATATGGCCGGATGCCAAAGCGGGCGCGGCCAAACCCAGGGCGAGAACGGTGGACAAAGCGAGTTTGCGGATCATGAAAGGTTCCTCCGAATTGGAAATGGGCGAACGCCGAACGGGTGGCGTTCTTCCGACCACACATGCGCCGTTCGACCGCGATCCGCGATGGCCGCACTGCTTATTCAGAGGAGGCTAAGCGCCTGCTTATGTCTGGGAGGCGCCTATTGCTGGGCCCAGACCGCCAAGGCGACAACGACCAGCATGGAGGCCGCCATGCCCATGTTGATCAGGAACTGGGTGCGTTTCGGCAGGTCCAGGCGGTGCAACGTCACCCCGGCCCAGAGCCAAAGGAAGTGAATGGCGACCCAGATAGCATTCATGATCGCGAACTTGATCGCCAGTTCCATGACCATGTCCTCGGGCATGAACCCGAAGCCGGAAAAGAACGTGGTGTTGACCGCATAGGCCTTGGGATTGATGGCCTGCAACATCAGCCCGCCGGTCACACCCGGGGGCTTCTGGCGGCTGATAAAAGCGATCTTCGACCCGGCGAAGGCAATGCGAAACGCCAGATACAGAAGATAAGCCGCCGAGGCATAAAGCAGGACCGTCCGCACATAAGGCACGGCCAGCACCGCCGCAGCCAACCCGCTGACCACGGCCAAGGCAACCAGATTCGTACCCAGGAACAGGCCCAACATGTAGCGCCGCCCATCGGCTGCCCCAAAGCCCGACCCGACCCCGGCCAGGGACAAAACTCCCGGCCCCGGCGTGATGAACAGGAAAAAGCAGGCGGCGGCGAAGGTCAGCATGACGTTACCGAAATCGGTGGCGGCCTAAATGCGATGGAGAAAGACCCTTTGGGCCTTAGCGGATCCAGTTCACCAGGAAGCGGCGCATGTTGCCTTCCATCTCGCGGTCGAAGTCCTTGAGGCCTTCTTCCAGCATCCCGAACCAGGCTTTGTGCAGGTCGTTCAGGGTCGCGTCCTCGGGCGTGGTTTGATTGCGCGTCGCCCGCGCGGCCGCGTGGCCGACCCGCTGGCCGCGCGGATCGATAATTTCGATCATGGCCGACATATCCAGGTCATAGCGCGCCGACTGATCGGTGGTGAACGCACCTTTGATGCCCTCGGTCCGGGGCAAGGCGGTTTCCTTCACTTCCGCACGGTCGATGGTCAAACGGGCGGTCATCCCGGTGCCGCCGCCGACCGCCTTCAGCCGGTCGTTGGCCCATATTTTCAAGGCCGCGGCGGGCGGCGTTTCCATTTTGTGTTCCACATAGGGGGCGGCGAGGGTCGCCTTATGGGCATCGACGATTTCGATCCGGTCGACCGCCAAGCGCAGTGCGGGCGCATGCTGGAAGGTGATCTCCGGCAGGTTCACACTGGGGTCCGGCGTGGTGCAGGCGCCCAGCGCCAGCAGCCCCGCGAACAGGGCGGACATCAACGGCTTCTTGAAAATCATCGGCGGTTTCCTCGCATCGTTTCCTTAGTCCTGTCCCGCCATACTGAGCGGTCCATATGTCAGGATCAAGGCATTGGGGAGGCGCGACGCGCCGTCATTCCGCATCCTGAGACGGCACGTTGGTATAGAGCTCATCCAACTGCGGCCCTTCGAATACGTAGTCGGTGCCGCAAAATTCGCAGGTCACGGTGACCTTGCCGTCTTCGGCCAATTCTTCGATTTCGGCCCTCGGGAACGAGCGCAGGGTGTTGCTGACCTTGGTCAGGGAACAGCGGCAGGCATGACGCACCCCGCGCCCGTCGCTGACCCGCACGCCGTCCTGATGGTACAGGCGGTACAGCAAACGATCGTCGGGCAAGTCCGGGTCGAGCAGTTCCGCCGGCGACAGGCTGCTCATCAGGATGACCGCGCGGCGCCAGGCTTCTTCGGCATCGTCGCCATCCACCCCATGGGCTGTGGGCAGGCGCTGCACCATGATCGCCCCGGCGGACAACGGATCATCGCCCGAAGCGACCATGATCGCCGTTTCCAGCTGTTCGGACTGGCGGAAATAATCGTGGGCGCATTCCGCCAGGGTGGCACCGGTCAGTTCCGTAATGCCCTGATATCGGTCGGTGTCCGGCCCTTGGTCGACCGTGAACGCAAGATAGCCCGAACCCAGAAGGGCCGGGACCGGCGCGCCATTCGCGCCCGAAGCATCGAGCGCCGCCAAGCGCTCCGCATCGAACCGGGCATAGCAGCGCAACCCGCCCGCCGTGGTGATATCGGCCATCACCAGATTGACCGGGCCGTCGCCCTGCACCTGCAGGGTGAACACACCATCGAATTTGAGCACGCTGGACAGCGCCGCCGTCAGCGCCACGACCTGGGCCAACAGATCCGCCACCGGGGCCGGATACCGATCCGGCGCGATCAAATCGCCCAGCACCGGCCCCAGGCGGACCAGACGCCCGTTCACGCCCAGGCTGTCCACATGGAACGGCAGGATCGTATCGTCGAGGGTAAGCGTCGCGTCAGCCATTATCCGATTCCGTCAAATTCTGTGTTCGATAGTAATAGGTATGCGCGGCCTGGAACCCGGCCAAGTGATAAAGCGCCATGGCGGCGGTATTGCCATCCTCGACCTGAAGAAACAGGTTGCGTCCGCGCCCCGTCTCGTCCGCCCATTGCGCCAATGCCGCCAGGACCCGCGCCGCATGCCCTTGGCGGCGAAAACCGGGCCGCGTCGACATGCACAGGATCAACGCCCAGTCGTCGCTGAGCACCGCCGCTCCCACCGCCGCCGGCTCGCTTCCCGCATCCAGCACGGCATAGGCGCGGGGTGTCGGCAATCCTTCGGCCAGACGGCAGCGCAACCCCCGTTCCCGCCCTTCGGCCAGGCCTTCGCCATAGACCTGCAACCAGGCCGGCGTGGGGCCGGAGAACAGACGCGCGCGATGTTGCGGCCCATCGAATTCCGCCAAATTTTCACGCACCGTCGCCGCCGGTGCGGTCATGACCAATGTGCGGGCCTCGATCTCGTAGCCACGGCGTTCCAACTCGGCATCCAGCCCACGCGGCTGGACCGCGCCGGAAATCTGGAACCGGCAGGGCAGGCCGCGCTGATTGTAATAATGTTCGGCGGTATCGACCTTGAGCTCAAGCGGGCTGTCCCCGGTTTCCTCCAGGGCCAGGATCGAATTGGCGCGACGCGATACGCCATCGGAAAACCGCAGACGCCAGCCTTCCATATCGCCTTGGCGAAACGGCGGCCAGCATTCGGCGGCCCGGCGTTCCAGGTCGCGGATGCTTTCTTCATCGAACATGTCGGGACGCTTCGGTCAGACGTCGCCCAGGCACCAGGCCAGGATACCCTTTTGCGCATGCAGGCGGTTTTCGGCCTCGTCCCAGATCACCGACTGCGGGCCGTCGATCACGCCTTCCGTGACTTCCTCGCCCCGGTGGGCGGGCAGGCAATGCATGAACAAGGCGTCTTTCGCGGCCATCCCCATCAGGCGGTCATCCACGCGATAAGGCGTCAACAGGTTGTGGCGTTTGCCCGCGTCCTTGTCGCCCATCGACACCCAAGTGTCGGTAACGACCAGATCGGCCCCGGCGACGGCTTCTTCCGCGTCGCGCGTCAGCATCACGTCGGCCCCTTCGCCCGCGGCCCAATCGATCAGGCCTGCCTTGGGCGACAGCGGTTCGGGACAGGCCAGGCGCAGCTTATAGCCGAACTGGGCAGCCCCATGAATCCACGACGCGGCGACGTTGTTGCCGTCGCCTGCCCAAGCCACGGTGCGACCGGCGATGTCACCTCGGTGTTCTTCATAGGTCATGATGTCGGCCATGATCTGGCACGGGTGGGAATCATCGGTCAGGCCGTTGATCACCGGCACGGTGGCGAATTCAGCCAGATCGCGCAGCTTCTGCGGATCGTCCGTGCGGATCATGATCGCATCGCAATAGCGCGACAGAACCCGCGCCGTATCGGCCACGGTTTCGCCACGACCAAGCTGCGAATCGTTGCCCGTCAGCAAAACGCCGTGGCCGCCCAGCTGCTGAATCGCAACCTCGAACGACACGCGGGTGCGGGTCGACGGTTTTTCGAAAATCATGACCAGGGTCTTGCCCGCCAGCGACGGCGAAGCCTTGCCCGTTTTCTTCATTTCACCGGCACGGTCGAGAATACGCCGCAGCGTCTTGGCGTCGGTCCGGTCGAGGTCCAGGAAGTGGCGCAGTCCGCTCATCCCGCCTTCTCCATTTTTCCTTCGGCGGAAATTTCCGCACAGCTTTTATCCAGGGCCGCGACGGCCTCGTCGATATGGCCTTCCTCGATGATCAGCGGCGGCAACATGCGCACCACGTTGTCGCCGGCGGGCACGGTCAGCACGCCGTTGTCGATCATCTTGGCGACCAGGACGTTGTTTTCCACGGCGCATTTCATGCCGACCATCAGGCCTTGGCCGCGCACTTCGGTCAGCACGTCCGGGTGCTTGGCGACGACATCGCCCAGCTTGCCCCACAGGACGCGCGCCATCTTGTCGACATTGGCCAGGAAGCCCGGCGCCAGGACCACGTCCATCATCGCGCCGACCGCCGACATTGCCAGCGGCGTGCCGCCGAAGGTCGAGCCGTGGCTACCCGGCGTCATGGCCTTGCCCGCCGCCTCGGTCGCCAGCACAGCACCGACGGGGAACCCGCCGCCCAGGCCTTTGGCCGTGGCCAGGATGTCAGGCGCGACGCCCGCCCATTCGTGAGCGAACAGCTTGCCGGTGCGGCCGTTGCCGGTCTGAACCTCGTCCAGCACCATCAGGATGCCGAACTCGTCGCAAATTTCGCGCACGCCCTTGAGGAACCCGGGCGAGGCCGTGCGGATACCGCCTTCGCCCTGAACCGGCTCGACCAGGATCGCCGCCGTCTGGTCGGTGACCGCGGCGCGCAGGGCGTTCAGGTTGTCATAGGGCACATGGTCGAAGCCCTCGGGCATCGGCCCGAAACCTTCGCGGTGCTTTTCGCTCGACCCGGCGGCCAGGTCGGTCAAAGACCGACCGTGGAACGAGCCTTCGCACGACAGGATGCGATAGCGCTCCGGATTGCCCGCCACGAAGTGGTAGCGCCGCGCCATCTTGATCGCGGCTTCCACGGCTTCGGCGCCGGAGTTGTTGAAGAACACCGTGTCGGCGAAGGAATGGGCGACCATCTGTTCGGCCACCTTTTCCTGACCCGCGACGCGGTACAGGTTCGAGACGTGCCACAGGGTTTTCGCCTGTTCGGTCAGGGCCGCCACCAGCTTGGGATGGCAATGCCCCAGCGAATTGACGGCGATACCCGACCCCATGTCGAGGAAACGTCGGCCATCGTCTGCCCATACGTACATGCCTTCACCCTTGACCAGGGCGAAAGCGGTCCGTGCGTAGTTCGGCATGACGGCGCTGATCATTTCGCTCTCCTATGGCTCGCCAAAATTGGCTTTCGTTGCAAAACGGAAAAAAGCCCCCGTAATCCAGGAGCTTCAACCGCGATTCCTACCAGGAAAGCCGCGAAGTATCGTTATCCACAGGGGCGTTGTCAACGAAATGAAGGTGACCGTTCCGCGTCACCCAAGGGGCGGAGAATCAGGCTTTCAGCTTGTAGCCCGTCTTGAACATCCAGGTGCAGAGCGCCCACAACCCGATGTTGATGCCCGCCATCACAGCGACGCCGACCCAAAGGTCGCTGTCGGCATGGCCGATGAAGCCATAGCGGAAGCCGTCGATCATGTAGAAAAACGGGTTGAAATGGGCCGCGACCTGGGCCGCGTGGGGCAGGTTCTGGACCGAATAGAAAGTGCCCGACAGGAAAGACAGCGGCGTGACGATGAAGTTGGTGACCGCCGCGATATGGTCGAACTTGTCGGCCCAGATGCCGCCCGCCAGCCCCAGCAGCGACAGCATCAGCGCCCCCATCGCCGCGTGATAGGCGACGAAGAACAGGTCATGCAGCCCCAGATCGACGGTCAACGCCATGGCGGCCCAAACCACCACGGCAACGGCGACGCCGCGCGTCATCCCGCCGACGGCGAAACCGAACACCAGTTCATGGGCGTTCAGGGGAGCCATCAGGCTGTCGACGATATTGCCCTGAATTTTCGAGATCACGATCGACGACGAAGTATTGGCGAAAGCGTTCTGCGCGATCGCCATCATGATCAGGCCCGGGGCCAGAAAGGTCATGAACGGCAAGTCGCCGACGGTGCGGTGATCGCCGCCCAACGCCAGGGCGAATACGGCCAGGAACAACAAGGTCGTGACCAGCGGGGCGACCAGGGTCTGGGTATAGACCTTGATGAAGCGCCGCACCTCGCGCAGGTACAATGTCTTCAGCCCGATCCAATTAACCGCGCCCATGGGGGCGGCGACGCCGCCGGGGACGGTCGGCATTTCGGGCAAAGCGGATTGGGGCGACTGGTCACGCGTCATGGGCCTCCTTATAAGTGAAGCCCATGGAGAGTCCACCCCGTTCAGATGACGACGCCCCGCAAGGGGACGGCAAGCGCCGCCGCCGCAGCCCGCGCAAGGTGACCAAAAGCCACCTGGAAAACGCGGCGCTGCACTATCTGTCGCGGTTCTCGACATCGGCGGACAACCTGCGCCGGGTGCTGATGCGGCGGGTCGAACGCTCGGCCCAACATCACGACACCGACCCCGCCGAGGGTGCGGAATGGATCGAAGACCTGATCGAACGCTATCAACGGGTCGGCCTGTTGAACGACACTGCCTACGCCGAGGCCCGGGCCACGGACCTGTTGCGCCGAGGCACGCCGCTGAAAGGCGTGCGCTTCAAATTGATGCAGAAGGGTGTCGGCGCGGACGACATCGACGACGCCCTGGCCGCCGCCACCGAAGACATGCCCGAGCCGAACCTGGCCGCCGCCGTGGCTCTGGCCAAGCGCCGCAGGCTCGGCCCCTTCGCCCAGCCCGACAAACGCGAAGAACGGCGCGACAAGGATCTGGCGACCCTGGCCCGCGCCGGGTTTGATTACGACACCGCGCGGCGGGTAATAGATGCGGAAAGCGCGGATGATTTGATGGACGCCGCGGGCGACGCCCTGCGCTAGCTTAAAACGCTGCTAGTTGGGAACTTCGACCGCTTCGCGACGGCGCAACAGGACCAGCTTGCCCTTGTAGGAAATGCGATCTTCCATCAGCAGGGCCGTGCCGAATTCCGGCACGTACCAGGCCTGAACCTCGACCAGATCCCATTTCATGGTCTTGGGGCCGTCCAGAACCTTTTGCGTGATATCGACCAGATGGGCAGGGAAGTCACCGGCCGGAAGCTTCAGCACCTTGGTCCCGCGCACGCAATAGGACGACTGCAGCCGCATCACGGTCTTGCCGTCCTTGACGCCCTCGACCACATAGTTGGCTTCGTTGCCCTGTTTCAACGGCCACAGCTTGTCGTACTGCGCCAGATCGAAATCGAACCGCCATCCCTTGCCGTCGGCGACCTGGGCAAAAGCGCGGTGCAGGGTCACGTCCTGAATCGGCCCCTTGCCCTGAACGGGCTCGCGGAACCAACGAACGTCGTCCCCGGCAATCGATTTGACCCGGTAGCGATGGTGGGAAATGTCCGGCGTCTTGGAATCGGGATTGTAGGTAATCCGATAGGTGAACACCGCGCCCGAAGGCGGAGAAATATACTTAACCGGGTCCGCCGTGGTCTTCGGCGTAATGCAAGCGGTCGCGGCATGAGCCGCGGGCGCGCCCAACAAAGCCCAGAAAAGAGCCGAAAACAGAAGTGAAATTCGGGACGGTCTCATCCGTCTCCCCTTGACTGCCCCATCTTGCGGCGTCCCTCCCCTCGAACCGGAGACGCATTTTTCACCGGGCTACAGTCTAGTCAAGCGGGGGCAACATACAATAAACAAGTGATATGAATGAGCTACGTGAGTTCTGGAGCCTTGTAACCGACGTCTGGCAACACGGCGTCGCGGGCGTCGACGTCGGACGCATGGCCGCGGCCGTGGGCGTTTTCCTGCTATTCCTGATGCTGCGCGGCCTGATGACGCGCTTCCTGATGGCCTGGCTGCGTCTGTTGACCAACCGCACGCCCTGGACGATCGACGATCAAATTCTCGAAACCATCGTCCCGCCGGTGCGATTTATCCCCATCGTCATGGGTCTGTTCTTCGCCACGCAGATCATGGAACTGCAAGGCACCCCGGACCAGATGGCCGGCAATTTAATCCGCTCCCTGGTCGCCTTCACCATTTTCTGGGGCCTGTTCCGGGCGATCGAGCCATTGAGCGTTCTTTTGCACAAGCTGGACCGCATTTTCTCGGAAGAGATGGTCGACTGGCTGGCCCGCGCCATTCGCGTGTTGGTGTTTATCATCGCCGCGGCGGCGATCCTGGAAATCTGGGGGATCAAGGTCGGCCCGATCATCGCCGGGTTCGGCCTGATCGGTGTGGCCGTCGCCCTGGGCGCGCAGGACCTGTTCAAGAACCTGATCGCGGGATTGCTGATCCTGGCCGAAAAGCGATTTCACAAGGGCGATTGGATCAACGTCGACGGCGTGGTCGAAGGGCATGTCGAAAATATCGGGTTCCGCTCGACCATGGTGCGCCGGTTCGACAAGGCCCCGGTGATGGTTCCCAATTCTCAGTTGTCGGACACGGCGGTCATCAACTTCACCGCCATGACGCATCGGCGGATCAAATGGGTGGTCGGCGTCGAATACCGGACCACCATCGATCAGTTGCGCCGGATTCGCGACGAGATCGCAGCCTATATCGAGGCCACGCCCGATTTCGCCCCGGCGACGGATGTCTCGACCTTCGTGCGGATCGACAGCTTCGGCGATTCCTCGATCAACATCCTGGTGTACTGCTTCACCCAGACCACGAAGTGGGGCGAGTACCTGGAGGTCAAGGAACGCCTGGCCTACAAGATCATGGATATCGTTCTGGGCGCGGGTACGGCTTTCGCCTTTCCCAGCCGGTCGCTTTACGTGGAAAGCCTGCCGGGCGGCGATGCGCCCGAAGTGTTTCAGCCGCCCGCCGGCAACGCCCCGGCGACCAAGTCCTAAGCCTCACCGACGGCCGCAATCAAACAACCATCCCAAGGGGAAACAAAGATCATGGGCATCACCATCTATCACAACCCGAAGTGCAGCAAATCGCGCCAAACCCTTCAATTGCTGGAAGAAAAAGGCGTGACGCCGGATGTGGTCCTGTATCTGGAAACCCCGCCGACGGTCGACGAGATGAAAGGCCTGTTGAAGAAACTGGGCAAATCCGCCGCCGACATTCTGCGCAGCAAGGAAGCCCAGGAAGCAGGCCTGTCGAAAGACATGGCCGAAGACGCCTTGATCGAAGGCATGATCGCCAATCCCAGATGCATCGAACGTCCGATCGTCGTGAAAGGCGCCAAGGCCGTTTTGGGACGCCCGCCGGAGAACGTTTTGGACCTAGTCTGAACGGAAGCTGACAACTCCGAAAAAATCGGAGTTTTATTGTAATCCTCGTGGGTTACGAGGCTTGCGGTTCGGCGGTGGACACTTCAATATGTGCGCCCGGAGGGAGTGAGGATTTCGGACCCCTTCCTGACTGCCTTCAGATCACCGGAAAGGGGCGTGGGCGGCAGGCGAAATGTTGTGACGGCGGCTGCCAATCCGCCGTCGACGTGGAGGACGTATGGCCGCCGATGACCGCGCCACCCCGGCACCCGCCCCGGTCGACGCCAATGACGCCCGGGCCCTTTGGGAGTCCCTGCCGGAGAAGGAACGAACCGCGCTGCGCGATCGCGAAGCCGCGCGCCTGTTCGCTATCGGCTCCGAACATCAACGCAATGGCCGCCTGGAAGAAGCGATCCCCGAATACACCCGGGCGCTGGCGCTGAACCCCAATCTGGCCGAAGCCTATAACAACCTGGGAATCGTGCTGCGCGCCACGGGCCGGCCAGAGGCCGCCGTCGCCTGCTACCGCCGGGCGATCGCGCTGAAGCCGCGCACGGCATCATCCCATTCCAACCTGGGCAATGCGCTACGCGACCTGGGCCGGTTCGAAGCCGCCGTCGCCAGCCATCAACAGGCGGTTCACCTGGACCCGAAGAATCCCGACACGCTGCATAACCTGGGCGTGGCGCTGCGCGACCTGGGCCGCCGGGACCAGTCCCTAGACTGTTTCGAACGGGCCCTGGATCACAATCCCAATCATGTGCCGAGCAAGTTGGACCGTGGACGGTCCCTGCTGTTGGCTGGCGAATACGCCGCCGGGTTCAAGGACCTGGAAGCCCGCTTCCAATTGCGCCGGTTTCAATTCCGCGGCATCGACACGCCGCGCTGGGACGGCAAGAAAGCCAAGGGCAAAACGGTGCTGGTGCCCTGCGAAGGCACCTTGGGCGATGTCATTCAGTTCGCCCGCTACCTGCCGATGATCAAGGAACAGGGCGCCAACGTGGTCGTCGAGGCCCCGGCGGCGCTGGCTGATCTTCTGGCCACCGTCTCGGGCGTGGACAAGGTCGTGCTGCAAGGCGCCGACCTGCCCAAGTTCGACCTGCATGCACCGCTGTTGTCCCTGCCGGCGATCTTCAAGACCACGGCCGCCAAGGTCCCGGCCGCAACGCCCTATATCACGCCGCCCGATCCGGGGGCGTTCCGCCTGCCGCCGGGCGGAGACTTCCTAAAAATCGGGATTGCCTGGGACGACGAGCGTCCGCCGGTTCATGCCTCGCCCGCGCCAGGCCTGCCGCCGTTCCTCGACCTGGCCGGATTGGCCGGGGTAACCCTGTTCGGGCTGCAGACCGGCCCGGCCGCCGCCGACCTTAAGGCCCAGGGCTCGGACGCCCTGATCATCGATCTCGCCCGCCGGTCAAACGGCATGGCGGGGCTCGCCGCCTATATCGATCAGATGGATATCGTCATCGCCGTCGATGGCGCGGTCGCGCATCTGGCCGGGGCCTTGGGCAAGGAAACCTGGCTGGTCGCCCCGACCTCGCCCGATTGGCGATGGGGAACTTCGGGGGAAACGACGCCTTGGTATCCGAGCATGCGCATCCTGCGCACGGACCGGCGCGGCGATTGGACGGGATTACTGGATCAGACCCGGCGCAACCTGCGGGCCCGCGTGCGCGGCGGCTGATCGCCGCCGCCGTCAGCACCTAGAACCGATAGCTGTACCGCACACCGAGGTTTTCAAGGCCCTCGTTGTGATCGCAGATCTTGGCATTCGAAATATGGTCGAAGATGGCCGCGATCTTGTGATGCTCGGTCAACTGCCAACCCAGGGTCAGGGATTCACGGAACAGCAGGTGACAGCCCAGGTCCTTCTTGTCGGCCCGGTGGGAATCCGTTTCCCCGTCGTGATAGGCACCACCGACGCTGATCCCGGCGTACAGGCCTTTCCACAGGTTCCACTCATAGCTCAGGCCCGCAAAGACCTGGCTGGTATCGCCGTCGGAATTGATATTGGCGCCGATATGCGGCTCGGGCGACCAGATGATGTCCAGGAACTTGGGCGAGGCGAACCGCAGTTCGATATGCCCATCGTAGCCTTCTTCCTTGGAATTCGAGAACGGCCCTTCGTCGTGCACCAACACGCCAAGGGAAACCTCGGCCAGGATTCCGCCCAACGGATTTCCGCGGGAACTGGCCCGAGCCCCCTGCTCGGTCCCACCCGGCCAAAGCGGGCCGGTTTTGGCGCGCGGCGCGGATACCGGCGCGGGGGCGGCCTGTTGCACCGCGACCGGAGCTGCAACGGGCTGCGCGATCGGGCGTGCGATCGGCGCGCGGGGTGCGGGTGCGGCGACATAGGCGGGGGCCGGCGCCGGACGCACTGCCGGCGCAACATAGGCCGGCTGATCCCAGCGGCTGGCGGGCTGACGCGCCGCAAAGGGGTGCATCTTGCCCATCAGAAGGCGAATGTCATAACCGGTCGACAGACTATCGGCTTGCACCGCCGACGCCGTCACGGCGCAAAGCGCAAAGGCTCCGCAGGCCATTTTCAATTTGGTCTTCAATGTTGCCCTCGTCTTACCCCGACGCGCGCCCTTTTCGGCGCATCGGCCCCTAACAGGTCCCCAGGTTGCCCCCCCTCGGGCAGCCGCTTGCCCTTGATCGAAGCAAATCCGCCTTAAACAAGGGTAAACCTTCTTTCTGTTTAATCAACGCGGCGACGAACGTCCAGCGTCTGGACATCGCCGCCGTGACGGCAATTTGCGCAGTCGACCGTCCGACGCAAACCGGGCCCAGGCATTGAGCACGAAGAAACTGCAATTCCGGGACAAAGACATCATCTTCCGCGAGGGGGATCCGGCGACGCGCGCCTTCACCATCATTTCCGGCCGGGTCGAATTGGTGACCGAAAGCGACGGCAAGGAGAAGCACATGGGCCTGTTGGGACCCGGCAAAACCCTTGGCGAAGCCGATGTGAAGCGAGGCCGCCATCAGGCCACGGCGATCGCCGCCGGAACGGTCACCCTGCGCCCCTTGGACCAACAAGCCCTGGCCCTGGTCAAAGCACCCGCAAAAGGAAGCGGCGGACTGTTGGGGCGGCTGTTGATGCCGCTGACCCAAGGTGCGGTCGCCGGGGGGGCGCAACGCCGCTTTTCCCTGTTCGGATGGTTCCGGCGCATCAAGGAAGCCAGCCAACCCGCCGACCCGACCCGCGTTGAAATTCGAGTGACCGCGCTAAAACGGGACAACGCCGATGCCGAGGCGGAGACGCCCATTGCCGCGGACGGCGCGGCGTTGCCCGAGGATTTGATCATCGAGGCTTTCGAAGGGTTGGAAGGTGTCCGCGCCCGGGCATTGAAGAAACCCGTGGCCCTGCCCGACGACACGGAAGACGAAGGAGCCTTCAACCGGCTGCATTGGGCCGCTCGGCAGGCCTTGGCCCAGGCCGAGGCGGATTTGCTGGTCGGATATGAAACCGCGCCCGACGGCAAACGCCTGATCCTGCGCTTCCTGCCCCTGGGCATTCAGAACGAGGATGCGCCCGGCCTGTTTCATCCGGCCCAGACCCTGGCTCTTCCCGAAGCGCCGGATGCCCCGCTTGCCGCCCTGGCCGCCGCCGCGGCATTGGCCGCGACCGTGCCGCTGACCGATGTGAAGAAAAATCGCCTGGCGCATGTATTGCCGCAGGCCATGGAACGCGCGGCCGAGGCCGTGACGGCCCTGGACCAGGTCAACGGCATGAGCGACCGCGACAAGATTTCCGCCCGGCTGTTCTATGCGAACTTGCTGACCTTGGGCTCCGCCCCGTCGGGCCAGTTGGAGAACTTCCGCACGGCGGCGGACATCTACAGCAAGGCCATCAATGACCTGCAAAGCGATGCCGATGCCCTGGACCGCGCGGTCGCCCAACGTTCCCTGGGTGCGATCCTGCCGGTTTTGGCGCCCGAATGGGAAACCCTGGAAATGCCGGTCGACGACGACCAGAAGGCGGCGGGGCCCCTGGCTCAGGCCGTCGAACTGTTGGACGCCGCCGCCGAATACTTCACCCGCGAAACCCATCCCAAGGAATGGGCAGCCCTGCAAAGCCGATTGGGCCATGTCTGCTACCGGATCGACGCCCAGGAAGGCGACCAGGACCTGTTGAAGAAGTCGCTGAACCACTATCAGGCGGCGCTTCAGGTCTTCAACCGCGTCGACCATCCCATGCGCTGGGCCGAGGTCATGAACAACATCGGACAGGCGGCGGCGATCCTGGGCGAACAGTTGAAGTCCGTCGAGTTGTTCGAAAAAGCGATCGAGGCCTGTTCCAGCGCCCTGGAAGTTCGCCAGAAGCTGACCCACCCCCTGCTTTGGGCCGCAACCCAGAACAACTTGGGATCGGGCTTGTTCATGCTGGCCAAACTGACCCACGATCCGGCTCAGTTGGAAGCCGCCCGCGAGGCGTTCTCGCTGGCCAAAAGCGTGTACGAATCACGCGGCGCGCACCGGCTGACATTGATCACTGAAAAGAACTTGTCCCGGGTCGAGCGCCTGCTGCAGATCGCCGGACCGAAATCCAAGTCGAAAGCGCCGCCGCCGCTACCGTGGGAGCCTCGCGACTACGCGCCGCATCTGGCGTCGGACGATACCGACGACGATGACGACGACAACGCCCCGCGCGAAGAACGGCGCGAACAAGCCGGGCAAACCGCGACTGAAAGCACCCCGGCGAAGGACGGATGAT
>DJHY01000079.1:0-2059 GCA_002433335.1 Rhodospirillaceae bacterium UBA6608
CGTGGTCGGCGTCTTCCTGGGCGCGATCGCGGTCATTCTGGTGGCGTCGCTGCAAACCGCTGGCACCATGATCGCGCTGTTTTCATCCATGGCCAACGCCTTGATCCAGGATCCGATTTCGGAGCAGCAAAGCTCCGTCATCGCGAACTTTTTGACGGCGGCGGGGCTTGTGGTCATCTTCGCGACCGACAGCCATCATGTGTATTTCGCGGTGGTCGCGGATTCCTACAACCTGTTCGTTCCCGGCCAAGGCGTCGAGACAGGGGATATGGCGCTGATGCTGGCGCGGCGCGTCGGCGACAGCTTCGCCCTGGGTTTTCAGTTGTCGATTCCCTTCCTCGTGATCGCCATGGTCTATTACATCGGGCTTGGCGTGTTGGGCCGCCTGATGCCGCAGTTGCCGGTGTTTTTCTTTGGCTTGCCGATCCAGCTGACCATTCATTTGGCGGCTCTGATGATCGTGTTTTCGTCGATCATGCTAGTATTCCTCAGACACTTCCAAGAAGGGTACGCGGCGTTCCTGGGCTAGGTCCGGCGCGCGGCGATTGAGCGATGGCTGACGAAGACGACTCACAAAAAACAGAAGAGCCGACCCCGCGAAAACTATCGAAAGCGCGGGACGAAGGTCAGGTCGCCCAGTCGCAGGAAATCAAAAGCGGCTTGATCCTGTTGGGTGGCGCCGGGATGCTGATTTTCCTGGCCCCGGCCATGGCGCGGGATTTGACCATCATCGGTCAGCGTTTCATCGCGTCGTCCTATTCCATTCCGGTTGATTTCGAGCACCTGCGCCTGGTGATGTCCCAGGTGGTGATCGAGGTCGGGATCATCATGGCCCCGGCGATGGCGCTGTTCGTAGTGTTGGCGATCACCGCCAACGTGGGGCAGTTCGGTCTTTTGTGGTCGGTCAAGAAGATCACGCCCAAGCCCAGCAAGATCAGCCCCCTGAGCGGGTTCAAGCGTATCTTCTCGGCCCAGGGGATGATGGAATTCCTCAAGGGCATCCTGAAGCTGACCCTGGTGTCGTTCGTCGCCTTCGGCCTGGCGATCCCGATGCTGCACGATCTGGAAATGCTGCCCGCCGTTTCGACCGGCGAGGCCCTGCGCCGGATTCATGAAATCGCGATCATGATGGCCATGGCTTCGGTCGGTGTGATGGCCGTGATCGCGGCGCTCGATTACATCTATCAGCGCGCCAACTTCATGAAGCAGATGCGCATGTCGATGACCGAAATTAAGGAAGAACACAAACAGACGGACGGCGACCCCCAGGTCAAGGCGCGCATCCGGCAGATTCGCGCCGAACGCGCGCGCAAACGCATGATGGCGGCGGTCCCCAATGCCGATGTGGTGGTCACCAACCCGACCCACTTCGCCGTCGCCCTGGAATACAAGATGGAAACCATGCCGGCGCCCAAGGTCATCGCCAAGGGGCAGGACCTGGTCGCCCTGAAGATTCGCGAAATCGCCGAGGAACACGAAATCGCCATCGTCGAAAACCCGCCGTTGGCCCGGGCGCTCTACGCCTCTGTCGAATTGGACGAAGAAATTCCGCCCGAACATTTCAAGGCCGTGGCCGAGGTTATCGGCTACGTCATGCGGCTTAAGGGCAAGCTGGCCCGGTGATCCTTGCCGCCGGGACAGGGGAATTCGGATTTTGTCCCCAATTGGGCGACGCGACGAATTTCAAATCCGCGGGACTAATGCTAATCCTTTTGCCTGATGTGCGCCCGGCGGGCGTACTCCCGGAAACATGCCAGGTGCCTTGAACGACGCCATGAAGAAACGCATGCCCCAAGTCCTGAACATCGGTGCGGCCCTGTCCGGCGGGGCTGCGGGGCTGATGTTCGGGCTGGAAGCCCCCTGGGCGCCGCCGTTGGGCATCGCTTTGGCGGTCGGCACCATGGGCATGCTGGCCGGATCTTGGCGCGCCGGGCATCCCGGGGCCGTCAAGGAACGGGCCAGTGGCGGGGCCATGGCAGACCTGATTCGCATGGCCGCCGAAGAATCGGGCGAAGGATTGTTGGTCGCGACCTGGGATGGTGTCGGGATGTACGCCAAC
>DJHY01000079.1:2363-2670 GCA_002433335.1 Rhodospirillaceae bacterium UBA6608
GATGGTGTCGGGATGTACGCCAACGAGGCCTTCCGGGAATTGTTCTTCATGGAAGGCGAAGGCGGCACCGCCGGTGCGTCCGACATCCTCGACCGGGTCGAGCGGGTGTTGGACGGGCAGGGCCGCTCGCGCGACGTATTCGCCAAGCTGCGCGCCGCGGCCGCCGAAGGCACGGCGGGCGGTAGCGAAGTGATCTGCCGCCGCCGCGACGGTAAGCCCGCATGGCGGCGTCTGCGGGTTGAGCCGTTCGGCGACGACGGCATCGGTGCCGGGGCCGGCGAAGGCACCGCGCGCTATGTTCAATGGC
>DJHY01000031.1:0-139 GCA_002433335.1 Rhodospirillaceae bacterium UBA6608
GGGGTCGGGCAAGTCGACCCTGCTACGCTCGATCGCCGGGTTCGGCCCGCGTCCGGGCGGGCGTATCCTGATCGACGGTGACGACGTGGCCGGGCTGGCGCCCTGGGATCGCAACGTCGGCATGGTGTTTCAGTCCTAT
>DJHY01000031.1:439-631 GCA_002433335.1 Rhodospirillaceae bacterium UBA6608
CGGCATGGTGTTTCAGTCCTATGCCTTGTGGCCGCATATGACGGTGCGCAAGAACGTCGCCTTCGGGCTGGAGGAACGCAGGGTTCCCGCCAAACAGATCGCCGAGCGGGTCGAGGCCGCCCTGGACCTGGTCGGTCTGGGGGCCTATGGCGACCGCCGCCCGTCGCAGCTTTCGGGCGGGCAGCAGCAGCG
>DJHY01000031.1:930-9779 GCA_002433335.1 Rhodospirillaceae bacterium UBA6608
CTCTCGGGCGGGCAGCAGCAGCGCGTCGCCCTGGCCCGCACCGTGGTGGTCGAGCCGCGCGTGTTGTTGCTGGACGAGCCGCTGTCGAACCTGGATGCCAACCTGCGCGTTCAGATGCGCCGCGAAATCCATGAACTGCAACGCAAGCTGAACCTGACGACGATCTTCGTGACCCACGATCAGGAAGAAGCCAACACGATCTCCGACCGCATGGCGGTGCTGGATCAGGGTGTGATCCAGCAGACGGGGTCGCCCCTGGAGCTCTATGACCAGCCGGTCAACCGCTTCGTCGCCAGCTTCCTGGGCACGGCCAACCTGTTGGACGGCGTGGTCGAGATGAGTGACGGCAAGCCCCTGTTCGCGGCCAAGTCCGGCCCGCGTCTGGCCCTGGGCGGCGATGTGGCGGCTCAGGCCGGGACGACCGCCATGTTCCGCCCGCAGAACTTGTCTATCGCGGGTGTCGACGAAGCCCCGGCGGAAGCCGGTTGCCTGGAAGGTTCGGTCGAAATGCTGGAATTCCTGGGCACTTTGGTGCGTTACGCGGTGCGGGTCGGCGAGGCCTCGATCCTGGTCGATGAAACCCATCGCGCCGGGCGGCGGCTGTTCAAGATGGGCGAGCAGGTCCGCCTGAACATCGCGCCGACCGATATCCGCTTGCTGGCGGCGTAATGGCGGGGGGCAGCCGATAGAGTCAGCTGTCTAGGCGTCGTTCCATCCGAAAGTTGATAAGGACGGCGCCGCGCCGGGCGACTTTCTGCGCGCGCCGCACCGACCAGCCCCGCCGGGCGAAGAACCGGCGGGCGGGGAAACTGGCATCGGTGAATAGACGGCCCAGGCCACGCTCCTGCGCCACGGCCACGACTTCGCCCTACAATTGCTTGGCGAGGCCACGCCCGGCGAAGGCCGGATCGACGAAGGCCATGTCCAGATAGCCGTCGGTGCGCAGCGTCATGAAGCCCACGGGGCGACCGTGTCGGGTCGCGACGAATACGTCCTGGCCGGCCAGCCGCTTGCGGATCCAGGCGGCGCTGGGAGTGCCCTGCGTCCAGGCTTGGCGTTGACGGCGTGAATAATCGAGCCTCGCCCCGATATGCACGGCGCGAAGAAACACCCGGGCGAGGGCCGGGGCATCGCGATCCGCGAAGCGGCGGATCCGGAACGGCGTCATGGGAACGGAATTCCGGCCATCAGAAAATTCATGCTCTACCCAGCCGGAAAGGAAGGGGGTAGGTCAGGGCGAAAGACCCGGGGATGCGGCGCACCCCCGGGAAATTCGATTACAGGCCGGCGAGAACGCTTTCGGCGCTGGTCTTTTCGAAGGCGCCGGCGGCGTCGATCTCGATCGACTTGACCGTACCGTCTTCGACGACCATGGCGAAGCGCTGGCAACGCAGGCCCAGGCCGCGCGGGCCCAGATCCAGCTCAAGGCCGGCGGCCTTGGTGAATTCGGCGGAACCGTCACCGACCAGCAGGACCTTGCCTTCGGCGCCCTGGTCCTTGGCCCAGGCACCCATGACGAAGGCGTCGTTGACCGCCATGCAGACGATCTCGTCGACGCCCTTGCCCTTCAGGTCGGCGGCCTTCTCGATGAAGCCCGGCAGATGCTTGGCCGAGCAGGTCGGCGTGAACGCACCCGGAACGCCGAACATCACGACGGTCTTGCCTTTGAACAGGTCGTCCGTGCTCACGGCGGACGGGCCATCGCCGGTCATCTGATACAGAGTTGCGGCCGGAATTTTGTCTCCAACACCAATCGTCATAGAAATTCCCCTGGATTTGGTTTTTCCCGAATAGCGCCGCGGACGATGATTGGCATTCGTCGCCCGGGCAATTTCATGCCTGAATGAGATAGTGGATTTCCGCCGAGAGTCCATGAAAAACAATCCACCGCGGCGGATTGTCGGCTCAGTTTTCAGCGATTACCACGTTTCCGGCCTTCGCCACCGCGCCGGTCACTGCATCCTGCGTCAAAAGCTCGGGCAGGGGAATGCCATCCGGGGCTTGCGGGCCGTAGACGATGTTGAACGGGATGCCGTAGCGCCCGAACTTGGCCAGGTATTCGGCGATCACCGGGTTGGGGCGGGTCCAATCGGCGATCATCGCCACGATCCGCCCGTCGGCGATGGCGTTGCGGACCGCGTCCTTGTCCAGCACCAGCCGTTTGTTGACCTGACAGGTGATGCACCAATCGGCGGTCACATCGACCAGCACGGTCTTGCCTTCGGCAACCAACTGCGGAATGCGAGCTTCGTCAAACGGCTGCCACAAGGCGCGGGCATCGGCGTTCTTTCCAGCGCTGCGCGCGGCCTGGGGATCGTCGGTGCGGATCGGCGCATTGGTGACCGGCAGAACCGCCGCCGCCAGAACTGCGGCCACCCCGATGGCGATCGGCGCACCGGGTACCAGGGCACAGACCGATCTGACCCGTCGCCCGGACAGCCACAACACGCCGCCGAGCACGACCAGGGCGGCGACCAAACCGCCGGTGGCGGGCGCGCCCAAAATTCCCTCGATCACCGTCATCAACCAAACGGCCGTGGCCAGCAGGGCCAAGCCCATGACGTGGCGCAGACGGATCATCCACGGGCCGGGGCGCGGCAGGCGCGTGGCCAGCCCCGGAACGGCCGCCACAGCTAGATAAGGCAGGGCCAGGCCCAGGGCCAATCCGGCGAAGATGGCGTAAATCTCGAATGGACCGCGGGCCAAGGCAAAGCCCACGGCGGTGCCCAGGAAGGGGGCGGAACAGGGCGTCGCCAGCAGGGTTGCCAGGGCCCCTTGCAGGAAATGCCCCATCGGCCCGGTGTGGTGGCTGTAATCGGCGGCATGGGCGCCCATATCGCCGATTGCTTCGGGCAGGGCGATTTCAAACATACCGAACAGATTGCAGGCGAAGATGAAGACGATCACCGCCATGGCCATCAGGAACCAGGGCTGCTGGAACTGAATGCCCCAACCGATGCTCATTCCGGCGGCCTTCAGGGCGACCAGGCCCGAGGCCAGAACCATGAACGAGGCCAGAATACCCAGGGCGGAGGCGATGAAGCCCTTGCGGACTGCGCCCTTGTCCCCGCCGCCATGGCCCATCACGCCCAGAACCTTGATCGACAACACCGGCAGAACGCAGGGCATCAGGTTCAGGATCAGGCCGCCCAGGATGGCCAGGCCGATGAACAGCAACAGCTTCGGCTTGGGCGCCGGGGTTATTTCGGCGGCGCTTAGGGCTGGGGCGTCGGCAGGCGGGGCCAGTTCGCCGGGCGCGAGGCTCAGGGGGCGTTCGGCGCTGCGTTTGCCATCGACCAGGGTCGCGGTCAGGGTTTCCTTGGCCAACCGTTCCGCGCCACCCTCCAGGTCCTTGATCCCGGTGACGGTGACGTCCAGGCGGGCTTCCTTGCCGTTATCGGAAAAGCTCACCTTCGGCTTGGTGAAGGCCAGAATTTCCGGACCTTCCAGGAAGACGTCGGGTGCCGACAAGGGCGTTTCGGATTTAACCCGCAGGCTGATCTGCATCTCGCCCTTGGCTTTGTCGCCGGGGTTGAGGGCCGCCGTATCGGCGATCATCAGGCCGTGACCCGATCCATCGCCCGGCACGTTGGCGACGTAGCGGCTGATCAGATGGGCGTATTCGCTGGGCTCTGCCGGGGCGGCGGGCAGGTTCAGACTGACCTCCGCCGTGTAGGGGATGCAGATGTCGTCGCAGGTCAGATAAGGAATCGTCGCCTTGAAGGCGATCGGCTTGCCCGGCTCGACCGGGACCGCGTCGATCGGCAGGACGACCTCTTTCTTGTAGCCCAGGGTTTCGATGCCGAGGACGCTGAACCGCTCCGGCGCGGGCCAAGCCAGTTTGGCGGACTTCAGGTTTTCCGATTGTCCCCAATCCGGGCGCGGCGGAATGCCCGCGTCGCCGGGCGAGCGCCAATAGATCTTCCACCCCGGGATCATGTGGAATTCCAACCCAAGGCGCAGTTTCTCCGCCGTTCCCGTGCCTGTCGTCGCCGAGATCAGGCGAACCTTTGTCTGGTCCGTTTCCTGCCAGTCTGATGCCGCGCCGGTGGCGGCTTGGGCGATGCCGCCCACGATCAGGGAAAGGGCGAACGCCAGGAAGGCGAGGGGGGCTGCGCGGAAGGAAATCACGGCTGTCGGCGGCTCCGGTCAATGGATCGGGATAAGAATTGCCACGCATTATGCATGGCTGGTTCGAACACGGCCAATAAATGGCGCGTGATCGTGGCGATTTCCAGGCAGGACGGCGAAAATTGCCCCTGGGTGGCCTTGTTGCCGCCCAGGTACAACGCCATAATTTAAGGTGCCCAATATGTTATAAGCAGACGACATTGAGGGCCCCTTTAACCGCCGAGGGCGATCCGATGACCATAAATCTGGACGATCCTGCATATCTCGCCGGCCACCTGTTGGTCGCCATGCCCAACATGCCGGATGACCGTTTCTCCAAAACCGTGATCTACATGTGCGCCCATAATGCCGAGGGCGCGATGGGCTTGGTTGTGAACAAGCCTCTGGAGACGTTAAGTTTTCCGGACCTGTTGGAGCAGCTGGATATTATCCCGTCGGGTATGCACGAGCCGATCAACGTGCATTTCGGCGGGCCGGTGGAATCGGGGCGGGGGTTTGTCCTGCATACCCCGGACTATGTTCAGGAAGCGACCATGGTCGTGAACGACGACATCGCCCTGACCGCCACGGTGGATATCCTTCAGGCCATCGCCGAAGGCAGCGGCCCGCAGAAATCCTTGTTGGCGCTGGGCTATGCCGGTTGGGGGCCGGGGCAATTGGATTCCGAGATCAAGGCGAACGGCTGGCTGCATGTCGAGGCCGATCCGCAGCTTGTGTTCGGTGGCGGAATGGACGACAAGTGGGAACAGGCGATGCTGAAGATCGGCATCGACCCGCGCATGCTGTCGGACAAAGCCGGGCATGCGTGATTTCTGCCCGACCGCGTAACAATTTCTTTCCGGAACGACGATGAGCCGACCCAAAAAACACAAACCGTCGGATGAACTACGCCGCCTTCTTTTGGAGCGCATGGAAGCCTGCCAGACGGCGGAGGCCTTGAACGATCGCGTGATCCTGCCGTTCGTTCAGGCGTTGGAAGATGTCTGCGGCGCGCGCGGCTATGTGATGAATATCTACGGCGAGCAATCGAACCTGGTGTTCACGGGTGACGAGGATGCGTCCGAAGAAATTTACGCCATGGTTGAAAGCTATTTGGACAGCCGCGCCGAAGAGGCGGCGGAAGAGTCCTGAAATTCCGACGTTTCCGCCCTATCCAGTCGTATAGGTCCATCAAAAACCCTTGAATCGGTATGCCAATAGGCACACCGTTATAGGCAGGGTCCGCGGCAAATTGCCGCGGATGGGGAGGACTACGCCTGGAAGGAACCTGGGACCATGCTCAGGCCGAACCGTGATTTCAAGATCGCGCATGTCGTGAAATCGGAGTTTCTCGACGGGCCGGACCCGTCGTTCCCGCTCCTGTTCCAGGTTTATGAGTATTGGAATTCCATACGCGGAGATCGCGTCGGCCCTCGTGTCGGCGAATTCCGGATCGAACGCCTACCTCCTGAGATTATTCCCTCTGTCGCCGTCATCGACATCGTCGGCGACCCGCCGGATCATTATTACCGTTTCTTCGGCACAGGGATGGTCGAAATCGCGGGGCAGGATTTGACCGGTCGCCGCTATTACGCCGACAACATTTCGGGTTACGGCTTCGTCAATGCCGAGCTTTTGCCGATCATGGCCGAGCGCCGGGCCCCTGTTTGGACCCGGGTACAATGGGTTTCCGAGAACGGGCGGGAAATGACGACCATTTCGGTTCGCTTGCCACTGTCCGAAGACGGCGAATCCGTTACCGGCGCGGTGACGGCGAACCGATTTGAAAAGACGGGATTGAACGACGCCTAAACCATCATCCATATCCGACCGCGGTCGCTCCCGGTCCCTAAGGTAAACCAGATGTCCGACACCTTCGGAACGTTGAGGGATCAACGCTTCGCCTATATTTCCGAAAAGGAAATTCTCGATCTCAGATCCATACAGGACGGCGATCTACTTAGGGTATTGGACTATTGGAACGATGCGCGCGGCATGCGGATCGCGCCGTCGGTCCGGGAATTCCGATTGGAAAAGCTTCCGTCCGATTTGATTCCCTGTACCGCCGTGGTCGACTTTATCGGCTCGCGCCCGGATTTTCGCTATCGCTTCTTCGGATCCTACATGGTCGAGGTCGCCGGCGAGGAATTGACCGGAAAATCCTATTACGCCGACAACGTCACAAGCTTCGGCTTCGTGAATGCCGAGATATTTCCGTTGATGATCGAGGAACGCGGCCCGCTCTATACGCGGACCCGCTGGGTCTCGGTGAAAGGGTTGAAGTTCACGACGACCACGTTGCGCCTACCGCTATCCGAAGACGGAGAAACGGTCACCGGCGGTGTGTCGCTGGACCGCTTCCAGCGTGGGCACGATTGAGATCAGCGAAACCGATCAGGCGTGAAGCCGCTGGGCGAAGGCTTCGCCCGCCTCCAGCTTGGCCAGGGGGCCGATCGCCGAGACCGTCGGCTTGGAGCTGAACAGGCGTCCGGCCACGCGGATGACGTCTTCCGGCGTCACGGCATCGACCTTGGCGACGATTTCCTCGGCCGGAATGGGGCGGTCGAAGATCAGCATCTGCCGTGCCAGTTGTTCGCACCGGGACGAGGTGCTTTCCAGCGACATCAGGATCGAGGCCTTCAACTGGGCGCGGGCGCGGGCGACCTCGTCTTCGCCGACGCTGATGCGGACCTTGTTCAGTTCATCCGCGATCAGGGGCATTAGTTCGCGGACCTCGTCTTCGCCGGTGCCGGCATAGATGCCGAACAGCCCGCCGTCCGTATAGGCCGACTGATAGCTGTAGATCGAATAGACCAGGCCGTGGTTCTCACGAATTTCCTGGAATAGCCGCGACGACATGCCGCCGCCCAACAGGGTCGATAGGACCGATCCGACGTAATAATCCGCGTCGTCATAGGCCATGCCGTCGAAGCCCAGGGTGATATGGACCTGTTCCAGGTCGCGGTCGCTGCGGACCTCGCCGCCGCCGTAGCGGGCGGCTTCGCGGTCGGCCGGCGCGCCGGACGGCAGATCGCCGAAGGTTTCCTGCACCATCTCGACCACCCGGTCGTGATCCAGGGCGCCGGCGGCGGAAACGACGCTGACGGGGGCCGCGTAATGGGCCTTCATGTAATCCATGACCGCATCGCGCGACATCGCGCCGATCAGCGATTCAGAACCCAGGACCGAGCGGCCTAAGGCCTGCTCGGGAAAAGCCATGGCCTGGAAATTCTCGAACACAAGATCGTCGGGCGTATCGTGAAGCTGATGGATTTCCTGAATCACCACGTGGCGTTCGCGTTCCAACTCTTCCGGGTCCAGGGTCGCGTGCTGGACCAGATCGGCGATCACGTCCATCGCCAGACCCAGGTCGTCCTTCAGCATCTTGGCGTAATAGGCGGTGTGCTCGCGCGCCGTATAGGCGTTCATATGGCCGCCGACGGCTTCGATTTCCTCGGCGATGGCGCGCGGGCTGCGCTTGGCCGTGCCCTTGAACACCATATGCTCCAACAGATGGGAAACGCCGTTGACGGCCTCGGCCTCGTGCCGGGCGCCGACCCCGATCCAGGCTCCGACGGAGACCGTTTCAACCCGGTCCATTCGTTCGGTTACGACGCGAAGGCCGTTGTCCAGCTCGGTGATCTGTACGGGCACGGGCTTATCCCAGAGTTGTTTCGATGTATTTTTTTAATTGTTCTAAATTGTTGGCCAGGGTTTGGCAACGCTTGGGCCGATCCAAAAGGTCGGCCATCCGCGCCGGCAGGGCCGGGCGCTGGCCGCTGGCATCCTCGACCGCGTCGGGGAATTTGGCCGGATGGGCCGTCGCCAGGATCACGCAGGGGGCGGTGGTTTCCGACTTGCAGGCGCGGGCAGCCCCCACGCCGACCGCTGTATGCGGGTCGATCAGTTCGCCCGTTTCGGCCAGAACCGTTTTGATGATCGCCTTGGTCTCGGCATCGTCGAAGCGCGCCCCGGCAAAGACCTTGCGGGCCTGAGCCAATTGGGCCTCGGTCACCGCGAACTTGCCGGACTTGCGGAACCCGGTCAAAACCTCGGCGCAGGCAGCGCCGTCGCGACCCAAAAGGTCGAACAGCAAGCGTTCGAAGTTGCTGGAAATCTGGATGTCCATGGACGGGCTGACGGTCGGCACGACCTCGGTCATTTCCATGGAGCCCGAGGCGAAGAACCGGGCCAGGATGTCATTGGAATTGGAGCCGACGATCAGCTTGTCGACCGGCAGGCCCATCTGCATCGCGGCGTATCCGGCGAAGACGTTGCCGAAATTGCCCGTGGGCACCGAGAACGCAACCTTGTTGTCCGGCGCGCCGAGCTTAACCGCGGCCCAGAAGTAATAGACGATCTGGGCCATGACGCGGGCCCAGTTGATGGAGTTGACCGCCGAGAGGCCGACGCGAGTGCGGAACGCCTCGTCGGCAAACATTGCTTTCACGAGGTCCTGACAGTCGTCGAACGTGCCGTCGACGGCGACGGCGTGGACATTCGGCGCGTCGAGGGTGGTCATCTGGCGACGCTGGACCTCACTCGTGCGGCCCTTCGGAAAGAGGATGACGATGTCGACCCGGTCGCGATCACGTACGGCGTCCATCGCTGCCGACCCGGTGTCGCCCGATGTCGCCCCGACGATCGTCACTCGCTGGTCTCGCCGTTCTAACTCATGGTCGAACAAGCGGCCGAGCAACTGCAGAGCGACATCTTTGAACGCCAGGGTCGGGCCGTGG
>DJHY01000031.1:10092-10452 GCA_002433335.1 Rhodospirillaceae bacterium UBA6608
GTCGGGCCGTGGAAGAGCTCGAGCAGGTGATGCCCGGGCTCGAGTTCAACCAGCGGGCACACCTGGGGGTCCGAGAACGTCGCATAGGCATCCTCGACCATCGACCCGAAGTCGTCGAGGCCGATCGTGTCGGCAACGAACGGTGCCATCACGGCGGTGGCGATCGAGGCATAGTCGCCCTCGGTCTTCGGAAGCTCCGGCCACGCGGTCGGCAGGTACAGACCACCGTCGGGGGCGAGGCCGCCGAGCAGGGTGTCGCCGAACCCGATCTCGGGTGAACGTCCCCGGGAGCTGTGGTAGGTGGCCATTGGCTCAGTCGTCGCTGACGAGGCGGATCACCGAGCCGATCCCTCGCACAAC
>DJHY01000310.1 GCA_002433335.1 Rhodospirillaceae bacterium UBA6608
ACAATCTGGTGCAACTTCCCGGGCGTCGGGGCGGAACATCGCGTTCGCATGGCCATCGACGAACTGGCTCCGTTGCTGGCCGGAAAAGCCTTCGACAAGCCGGCTGATGCCTTCACCATGATGTGGGATCGGACCCGTGTGCGGGTCCTGCAAACCGGCGAGCCGGGGCCCTATAGCCAGGCCATCGCCGGGATCGACATCGCGCTTTGGGATTTGGCGGCGCGGCAGGCGGGATTGCCGCTGCGGCGGTTTTTGTCGGATCAGGCGGTCGATGCCGTCCCTGCCTATGCCAGCGGCATTCACATCGCCATCGCCGCCGATGCGGTGCCCGAAGCCAGGGCCGAAGGCTTCCGTAACTTCAAGGTCAAGGTCGGGTTCGAAACCCAGGCGGACCTGGCGGGCGTGGCGGCACTGCGCCAGTCGATGGCCACGGACGAACGCCTGTTCTCCGACGCCAATCAGGCCTGGGACCTGGACGGTGCGTTGGCCTTTGCCAAGGGCGCCACAGGCTTGGGTCTGGAGTGGCTGGAAGAACCGCTGCGCGCCGACGCCCCGACCGAACATTGGGTGCGCTTGGCGAAAGAAGGCGGCGTGCCGCTGGCGGCGGGTGAGAATTTCACCTGCGCCGACGATTTCGACGCCGCGTTGACGGCGGGGGCCTTGTCCTACGTTCAGCCCGACATGGCGAAGTGGGGCGGGGTGACGGGCTGCCTGCCGCCCGCACAGGCGATCCTGGATGCGGGGCGGACCTATCGCCCCCATTATTTGGGCGGCGGCTTGGGGTTGGTTGCCTCGGCCAACCTATTGGCCGCGGTCGGCGGGCCCGGTTTGCTGGAAGTGGACGCCAATCCGAACCCGTTGCGCTCGGAAGTGCCGGGTCTGACGATCAAGGACGGCCTGTGCCATCTATCGTCGAACCCCGGTTTGGGCCTGGAGGCGCTGCCCGAAAGCCTGACGTCGAAGGTTACCCTCCATCAATCCTGGACGGCTTAACGCCGTCCTGGGTGCGGTGGGGGTTGTGCCGCTCTGAAAATCCATTAAATACAGTTAAAGTATGGGGAATATCAGGGCAGGAAGCATCATAACCATGGCACGCGATCCGAAAGTTATTTCGTTCTTCGACGACCGCACCTACACCATCACCCATATCGTCATTTGCCAGGAAACCGGCGTCGCAGCGATCATCGATCCGGTTTTGGATTACGACGCCGCTGCGGGGCGCACCTATAAGGAAAGCGCCGAGGCCGTGATCAATCAGGTTGGGCAAGACAATCTGAAGATCGAATGGATATTGGAAACCCATGTCCATGCCGACCATTTGACCGCGGCGCCTTACATGAAGGATGCCCTGGGCGGAAAGACCGGGATCGGGGCCAACGTCGGCAAGGTCCAGGAAACCTTCAAGAAAATCTTCAACGCCGAAGACGCCTTCGCCACCGATGGCTCGCAGTTCGACCATCTGTTCGCCGACGGAGAGGAATTCCGAATCGGCAATTTGACTGCCCGTGTGATCCATACACCGGGCCATACCCCGGCCTGCGTCAGCTATGTGATCGGCGATGCGGTGTTCATCGGCGATACCATGTTCTCGCCAGATTACGGCACGGCGCGCTGCGACTTTCCCAATGGCGACGCCAAGCAGCTGTATCAGTCGATCCAGAAAATTCTCTCCCTGCCTGACGAGACGCGGATTTTCTTGTGCCATGACTACATGCCCGGCGGTCGCGAGGTGATGATGCAGACGACCGTGGCCGAGCAGAAGGCGGCGAACATTCACCTGAAGGATTGCAAGGACGCGGACGCCTTCGCCGAAATGCGCAACACCCGCGACGCCAAGCTGTCGATGCCGGCGCTGATCATTCCGTCGGTTCAGGTCAATATGCGGGGCGGTCATATGCCGCCGCCGGAAGACAACGGCGTCAGTTATTTGAAAACGCCGATCGACCTGCTGTAGCGCCCAGCGTTCCGACCAAAATCTGCCTGCATTCCGTGTGGACCTATTTTTCGCATTAGGTGCGTGACTTTAGTCTTATTGACTATAGGTTGAAGCGGACGGTTAACTCGCATCCAGGGGAAATCCAAAACGACCCAAGGGGGAATGGGGGCGTGCCGATTTGCGGTGCGGTAAGCATTCGGTTTGGAGGTGGCCAAAGATGCCCTTGGCCCGGAACGCGATCGAGAACGCACTTGCCTGGCTGACGGTCCTGAGCGGGCTGTTGCTGGCGGCGGGCGTCTATATCGCGGTGCAGAGCCATCGCTCGGCCATGAGCTTCGTCGAACTTAGTGAATCGCAAAACGCCCTTGTTACCCAGTTGGCGACCTTCACGCGCATTCAGCACGAAATGGGTTACACCCGCTTCATTCACAATTTCAAAAACGGCGTGTTGCGTCGTGACGTCGACCTTTTGCGCGAGGCGCAGGGCAATATCGACAATGCACTTGCATCCTTGGACGACCTTCTGTCGCTCAATCCCAGTTTGAGAAGACTGTCTGAAAACCTGAAGGACACCCTGGCCGCCTATCAGGATAAAGCCGATCTGGCCGTGACGTTGGTCGGTGAGGGGGTGTCCTCGACCGACATCGATGCTGTCGTCAAAATCGACGACAGCCCCGCCGAAGCGGACCTTGCGGCGCTGTACGACGCGATTGACCAGACCCGGGCCACTCTATTGCGCCGCATTGACGAACAGACCGCAGGGCAGGAACGGCAAACCAATCTGGAGTACGTCAAGGCGGCGGCATTGTTCGTTTTGGCGGCGGTGTTGATCTGGCTGAAGTTGGCTGTTCGCCGACAGGTCATATCGTTGCTCATGGCGCGCGATACACTCAGTCGAATTGCCCAGCGGTTCTCGCGCCAAAAATTGCTGAACGAAAACGAAGGCGGCGGCGAGGACCTGGAGGCGCGGATCGGTGACCTAACGCGGCGGATCGAAACGCAGCAACGGGATCTGTTGCAACATGCCGAGGCGTTGACCGCCGCCAACGAAGAGCTTGAACGCTTCGCCTATGTCGCCTCGCATGACCTGCAGGAACCGTTGCGGCGCATTCAATCCAATATCGACCTGATCGAGCTGAAGGCCAAACAAGACGGCACGACCCTGGCGCCGGATACGGAAACTCGCCTGGAGCGCATCGCCAAGGCGGCCCAGCAAATGCGGCAGTTGATCCGTGATTTGTTGGAGTACTCACGGCGCGGAAACTGGGTGCCGGCGCTGCAGACCTTCAGCCTTGTGGCCCTGGTGGCCGAGGTCGCGAATGGCGCCGCGGAATCGCTCGCGGCCCAGGGCGGCGACATTCAAATTTCGTCGGAGCCGTCGGAGATTCTGATGTCCGGTGACCGCGCGATGCTGGCCCAAGTGCTCAGCAATCTGATCGGCAATGCCAGGAAATATGCGCGTCCGGATGTGCCGCCGCAGATCGGTGTGCACGTGGAATTGGGGATCAAAGAAGCGGTGTTGACCGTGACCGACAACGGCATCGGATTCGACCCCAAATACAGCGAGGAAATCTTCAAACCCTTCGTACGGTTGCAAGGGCGGTCGGTGGCATCGGGCTCGGGGATTGGGTTGTCGATAGTCAGACGGGTCGTCGAAAAACATGGCGGACGGGTAGACGCCATCGGTCAGCCGGGACAGGGGGCGACGTTTGTCGTTCATTTGCCATTGAGACCGACGGTCGAACTGGAGCCCGCGCCGGGAGCCCCGCAGGACGAGAGCGATCAGGAGGCCGCCCATGCATGACCAAATGCTTTTTCTAATTGCGGATGATGATGCAGAGGACCGTGAACTCGTCCGCCTGGCATTCGAAGCTTCCGGCGTGTCGCATGAGCTGCATTTCGTCGCGGATGGGGAAGAACTCCTAGCCTACCTGAGCCATCAAGGAGACTATGCCGACGCGTCATCCGCGCCGCGCCCGGACCTTATCCTGCTTGATCTGAACATGCCCCGTTTGGATGGGCATGGCGTGCTTCGCCGGATGAAACAGGATCCGCATATCGCGGATATTCCGGTCATCGTGTTTACGACATCGTCAGCTGAAAGGGATATCGAAGAGACTTACAGACTTGGTGCTCAGTCCTATATCGAAAAGCCGTTTTCCTTCGATGAACAGGTTCGGCTGCTCCGCGAGATCGAGCGCTATTGGACGACGACGTCACGGTTGCCTGAAACGATGACGTGATGGCGGGCCAATTGGAAATTGTCCTGGTCGATGACGACCCTGAATACCATGAGATTTTCAGGGACTATATCCAATTGGCATTGGCGGAGAACGACTACCATCTGGCCTGCTTCGATGATCGAACCGAAGCGTTACAAGCCCTTGATCAAAGTGCGGCGACCGCGGTGTTCGTCGACTATCGGATGGGGGCGGCGACCGGGATTGAATTTATCCGGGATTGCCACGTCGCGGGAGTGTCGGCGCCGTTCATTCTGTTGACGGGATTCGACACGCTGAGCGCCGAACGCGACGCCCTGGCGATCGGTGCCTTTGACTACTTATCCAAAGACGATGTCCGCCCGACGATGCTGTCGCGTTGTATTCGCCATGCGACCAATACCTTGATGCGCGAAGAAGAATTGCGCGCGGCCTTGCGGCAGGCGCAGATCGCGATCGAGGCGCGCCAACAATTCCTGGGTAACATGAGCCACGAGATGCGAACCCCGCTGAACGGCATCATCGGGTTTGCGGAATTGCTGGTTCTGAGAAACGGCGGTCAGCACGGAAAGGTCGAGGAGTACGCCAAGGGGATCAGGGAAAGCGGCTATCGACTGCTCGAACTTGTCGAAGGCCTGTTGTCGTTGGTCGAACAATCAAGCAGTCAGAAACTGGACAACCGGCCGACCGCGATGGCCGAGATCATCCCGCGGATCTGCGCCCGCTATCGATCGATGGCCGCGGCGCGAAATATCGATTTTGATATCGAACTGCAAAAATCCGGGTTGCGGGTTTTGGTCGATCGGGAATTGCTGGCGGTTGCCATCCGCCCGTTGGTGGACAACGCGGTCAAGTTTGCTGAAGCAGGCAACCATGTGACCGTTTCGGTCGATTTGGACGACGACCTGAACATTGCGATCGCCGACGACGGCCCAGGCATGCCGCGCGCGGTCGCCGAAGATGTGATGGCGCCGTTTGTCCTGACGGAATCATATCTGACCCGTAGCCATGGTGGGGCCGGGATCGGCCTTTCGGTTGCGCGAAATGCCGTCGCCGCGTTAGGGGGGCGGATGAAGATCGTCAGCGAACCGGGCGAAGGAACCAGCATCAGCGTACAGATCCCGGTTACGCTAACTGCTGAGCCTGAACTTATGCGGATGTGATGGAAGGATACGGACAATGCGCATGGTAGAATGCAAATAAGCATTCTAGACTATGCAGATCGGGGTGCCGGTCTGGATCGCGCACCGGCCAAGCTGGCGAGAAATGAGGCGACTGTTGTTCTCGGACGACAATACGGATCAAAGCCATCCTTCGGGAAAAGGTCAGTTTCGGCAGTTTTTCGACAGCCCCTTTTTCGGCGCCGCCATCTACACGCTTCCCGACAAAAAATGGGTCGTCATCAACGATAAGTTCTGTGAATTGATGGGTTACAGCCGCGAGGAACTGGGCGGTCTGACCTGGGTTCATCTGACGCATCCCGACGATCTGGAAGAAAACGTCCGCCTGTTCGAAATCGCCCTGACGGAAGAGGGCTCCGCTTCGTACACGATGGAAAAGCGGTTCATCCGAAAGGACGGGGCGGTCCTTTACGCGACGATCTTCGCTTTGTGTGTGCGCAAGCCGGACGGCACGCCGGATCACAATATCCTGCTGGTCCAGGACATAACGGCGCGAAAGAAGGCCGAGGCGCAGGTTCTCGAGCTTAATCGCGAGCTCGAAAACCGGGTCGAAGAACGCACCCGCCAATTGGCCGAGAGTGAGGCGCGCACCCAAGCCATCGTCGACAACGTCATCGACGGCATTATCACGGTCGACGACCAAGGCAAGATTCTATCGGTGAACCCCCGGATCGAAGCGATTTTCGGGTATCGGTCCGCGGAGCTGGTTGGAAACGACGCTGCGATGCTGGCCCCGGTATTTCGGCGGGATGTCTTCGCCCGGTATATCCAGCGATACTGGCGGGGCGGCGCGTCAATGATCGGTGACGATATTCGGGAATTGGAAGGCCAGCGCAGCACCGGTGACGTCTTTCCGATGGAGATCGCCGTTTCGCAGGTCAATTCCGGCGGGATGCAGTTTTACGTCGGCGTCATCCGCGACATTACTCAGCGCAAATTGGCGACAGCGGAAATTGAACGCGCCCGACGCGCGGCCGAAGAGGCCAGCGAAGCCAAGAGCTCGTTCCTCGCCAATATCAGTCACGAAATCCGCACCCCGCTGAACGCGATCATCGGATTGACGCGTCTGGTGCTGGCGATGGAGTTGACGGAGCGGCAACAGGACTATCTGAACGATGTGTTGACCGCCTCGAACGCCTTGCTGGGCTTGATCGAAGACTTGCTCGATTTTTCCAAGATCGAGGCCGGGAAGCTGGAAATGGAAGAAATTCCGTTCCGCCTGGACGAATTGTTCGACAATACCGCTACGATGATGCGGGCCCGATTGGGGCCGAAGGCGCTGGACCTGAAATACCATATCGACGACAAGGTGCCGGTCAACTTGATCGGCGATCCGTTGCGTTTGGGACAGGTTTTGATCAACCTTATCGCCAACGCGATCAAGTTCACCAGCAAGGGCGAGGTGGTGACCTCTGTTACGTTGACCGCATCGGACGACGGGCGTGTGGGGCTTCGGTTCGAGGTCAAGGACACCGGAATCGGTATCAGCCCGGAAATTCGTGCCCGCCTGTTCCGCCCCTTCACCCAGGCGGATGCGTCGACGACGCGGAAATTCGGGGGAACGGGCCTGGGGTTGGCGATTAGTCAGCGCCTGGTCGAGATGATGGGCGGGACCATCGGGGTCTTCAGCAATCCGGGGCAAGGCAGCCGTTTCTGGTTTACGGCGGAATTCGATCTGAGCGATGCGCCCTTGCCGGTCCGCAATAAGCGCGCCGAAGTTCCCGAGGGGCTGCATGTTCTAGTCGTGGACGACAACGAAATCAATCGCCATATCGCAGCTGAAATGCTCGCCGCTGAAGGGGTTCGAGTAGACCTCGCGGATTCCGGCGCGACGGCGGTCTCTATGGTTCGGGCTACAGAGTACGATGCTGTTTTCATGGACCTGCAGATGCCGGAAATGGACGGCTACGAGGCGACGGCGCATATCCGAGCCGAAGAGAAATTCGCGGATTTGCCGATTATCGCGATGACGGCCCATGCCATGACGTCCGAGCGGGACAAATGCCTGGCCTCCGGCATGAACGATCATATCGCCAAACCGATCGACCCTGATCTCTTGGCGGCGGTCCTGGCGCAATGGGGCGTGCCGAAAGGCAATGGCCAGGCGATGGGCGGGCAGGCGTCCGCGCCGGAGCCTGAGCAGACCAGCACCCTCGCCAACACGGCATCGGAAGGCGTTGCCGGGATCGATATGAAATCCGCCCTGGAAATGCTGTCGGGCAACGAGAAACTGCTGCATCGCCTGCTTGGCGATTTCCATGCCAAGTACATGGATTACGCCGA
>DJHY01000137.1 GCA_002433335.1 Rhodospirillaceae bacterium UBA6608
ATCATGCCTGTCATGAGGTCTGTCCGGTCATGTCCTTATGGTCTGCTGTCGCCCGGTACGGCGACCTCGGCGGGGCCGTTCGCAACCCGCCGCATCCTTGGCCAGATTGGTCGTCTTTCCATAAAGATAGTAACGCCCTGGCCCCGTGTCGCCCCCAATTTTCATAGGGATTTCCGGATCGTGGAAAGACGCCCGCCGCCATTTGCCGGGGGTCAGGCGTCATTGTCCGCCTCGGATTTGAAGCCCTGTTCGCCATAGGCGACTTCGGCCTCTTCACCGGCCCGTTCCCGTTCACGCAGGTAATCCTGGGTGGTGCGCGTCGGGCGCGGCGCGGTACCGGCCATGGGATTGGCCTGGTCGAACTGCACCATCACGCGACAGTCGTCGCACATCTTGATGCGGTTCAGGGCGTCGCCCGCGAACATGGTGTGGCCCCGCAGCTTCTCGGTCAGCTGATTGATGGTCGCGCGCGTGCCGTAGGGCTTGCCGCAGCGAATGCAGTGGAAGGGATCTTCCTCTTTCTGCACCCGGGGGCTCTTGGCTTCGGGCCGGAACGACAGGCGCGGGGTCAGGCTGATGACCTTTTCCGGACAGGTCTTGGCGCATAGGCCGCATTGCACGCAGGCGTCTTCGATGAACGACAATTGCGGCTTGTCCGGGTTGTCGCGCAGGGCATTGGCCGGGCAGGCCCCGACGCAGGACAGGCACAGGGTACAGCCGGAAATATCGACGGTGACGTTGCCGAAGGGCGCACCCTGGGGCATGGCGATTTCGTCGACCGGGTTGGGGGCGGCAGCATGCAAGGCCTCCAACGCCAGGCGCATGACCGTGCGCTTGCGGCCGAGCGGCAGGAAATCGCCGTCGGGCATGGCGGGCAGTTTTTCCAGGGACCACAGGGCTTCCTCGATCGCCGTCGGATCGTCCAGATGCAGATGCGCAATCCGCCCGGCGCCATAGCCCAGCCCGTCGAACACCCGCTCGGCGGTGGCGATCTCGCCTTCCTGGGCCAGGGCTTCCTCGCGTTTGTTGGCGGGCAGCAGGACCAGACAGCGCGCGGCGCCATAGGCGGCGGCGGTCAGAAACAGATCGATCCCGACCTGGGTCACTTCGTTGACGGCGAAGGGAATACAGTTCGCCGGCAGGCCCCGGCCCATGCGCGCGATCAGGCTAATGGCTTCTTCGCCCTGGCGGCTGTCGTGGATCAACAGCACCGGGTCGGTGCCCCCGACCTTGCGATAGGTGCGCAGGACCGTGCGGGCGCGCTTGAACAACTCGTCCCCAAGGGGCAGGGCATAGGTCGCCGCCCCGGTCGGACAGACCGAGGCGCAGACACCGCAGCCGCCGCACAGATAGGGGTCGATGTTGACCCGTTCGTTGTCGGGCGTGATCGCCCCGGCGGGGCAGTTGTCGATACAGCGCGAACAGCCGGTGATGCGCGAGCGCGAATGGGCGCAAAGGTTGGCGTCGTAGTCGACATAGCGCGGCTTTTCGAACTCGCCGACCATCTCCGCCATCTCGAATACGGCCTCGGCGACCTGGGCCGGGTTCTTCGGGTCGGGGTTGAAATAGCCGTCGCGCTTATCCGCATGGGGGAACAGGGCAGGCCCGCCGCGCAGGTCCAGGATCAGATCGCACTCCGAGGTGCCGGATTGCGGCTGGCCTTCCCATTCCAGCGCGCCGCGGGATGCCGCGCGGGCCGGAACGAAATTGGAAATGACGACGGTAAAGGCGCCCAGATGGCCGCCCGCGCCGGTGATCTTGCCCGCGAACACCGGCAGGTCCATCACGGCGGGGGGCTGAACCTCGGCGGCCCCTTCCAGAACCAGGGTCACGTTGAGCCGCCCGGCCAGCTTCTTCGCGGCCTGAATGGCCGTTTCGTCGCGGCCCAGGACCAGGGCCACGCCGTCGGATTTCATCGAGACCGAGCGTGCGCCCGCCATGTCCATGGCGGCTTCGTTCAACAGCGCCGCCATCTTGGCGGTCAGGTTGGTCGCGGCCTTTTTGTCCTTGGCCGCATCGGACCAACCGGCTTTTTCCCGGATGTTGGTAAAGGCCATCCGCGGCGGCGCGTTCAAATCGTCGATGGTTTCCAGGAACAAGGGCGCTTCCTGGGTGCAGGCCACCAAAAGGCCTTCGTCCGCTTGCCCGGCGGCGGTGGCGACGCGTTGGAATTCCTCGATCTGGCGGCGGCACAGATGGGTCGCGACCTTCAGGTCGGTCGCAGCCTCCGCCCCCTGGCCACAGGCCTTGGCCAGGGCCTTGCCGTCGATCGACATGGTTCCTTCGCAGTCGCAGACCAGAACTTGCTTCTGATTGAGCTTCATAGACCGATGCTTCCCTATCCGGCGCCGTTATCGGGGCGCTCGTATCTTAGATTATGCCTTTCATGTAGGCTATTTTGTCTTCATTAGAAAAAGTGCACGAAAAAGTCGTAAAAGGTCAAAGTCATATTTCCCCCAGGTCGGGCACCAAGCTCTTTCGCGGCACCGCTCCTGGACATAGAATTCACGGTCCCTACATATGGGGATAAGAGCACGCGGGTAAAAGCCCAGGGCGGAAGGAAACAGCGTCATGTCCACCAACGACGGTAAAATTTCGGTCGACGATTTCATGCTGGCGGCGCAGCGCGGCGACCGCGCCACCCTGGAACAGGCGCTGGGCGCGGGGGTGAAGGTCAATACCATCGACGCTCACGGCAATTCGGCCCTGATGTATGCCGCCGCTGCTGGTCAGACCAAAACCTGCCAATGGCTGATCGAGCAGGGGGTCGACAAGGACACGGTCAACAATTGGGGTATGGGCGCGCGTGAATGGTCGCGCTGGTCGTCCAATGTCGACGACATCCGCAAGCTGGTCTACTGACCGCCTCGGCCGGCCCCAAACGATGAAACTCCACGCCGACCTATCGCAACCGGCGGTCGTCGATTCGGCGTCCCTGCCTTGGGTGCCGTCGCCCGCTGCCGGTGTCGAGCGCCGGATGCTGGAACGCGACGGCGACGAGGTTGCCCGCGCCACGACCATCGTGCGCTTCGCCCCTGGATCGGCCTTTCCCACCCATGAGCATGGCGGGGGCGAGGAGTTCCTGGTGCTGGAAGGCGTGTTTTCGGACGAAACCGGTGATTTCCCGGCGGGTTCCTACGTGCGCAATCCCGTTGGGACGCGCCACGCGCCGCATACGGACCCGGGCTGCACGATCCTGGTCAAGCTATGCCAGATGGACCCGGCGGATCAGACGACGGTCGCGGTCGATTGGACCAACGGCGATTGGGTCGCCGGGGACGTCCCCGGGCTGTTCCGCCTGCCGCTGCATGAATTCGGGAGCGAGCGCGTCTGGCTGACCAAAATGGGCCCCGGCTGCGTCGCCACGCCCCACGCCCATCCCCGCGGCGAGGAAGTTTTCATTTTGGAAGGTAGCTTGATCGACGAGAACGGCCGCCACGAAAAAGGGGGCTGGTTTCGCCTGCCGCCCGGCAGCTTTCATTCGCCCCGGACCGAGGACGGGTGCCTGATGTGGGTCAAGCAGGGCCATTTGGCCTAAGCCGATCCATGACCGAATAGCTTGGGAGGATTTCACCGATGGCCGCTTATGTGATTGCGCAAATCAACATCACCGACCCGAAGATCTACGAGGACTACAAAGCCTTGGTTCCGGCCACGGTCTCGGCCTTTGGCGGGGAATTCGTCGTTCGCGGCGGCGAACAGGAAGCCCTGGAAGGGGTCGCGCCGTCGGAGCGCACGGTCGTCCTGCGCTTCCCCGATATGGCCGCCGCCCGGGCCTGGCACGCTTCGCCCGACTACGCCAAACCGATGGCGATCCGGCAGGCCGCGTCGAACGGCACCTTGCTGTTGGTTGACGGCGTCGACTGACGCCCAGTCGGATTTAGCCGAACACCGGCTCGCTGCCGGTGGCACCCGTTTCCAGCACGTCCAGTCCCCGCGACGACAGGTGAAACACCACGTCCTGGCGCATATGGATGTCCATTGTGTCGGCGGGCGATAGGCCCAGATAGCTGCGGATCAGCGTCCGGCCCGTGCCGCCGTGACACACGACGATCACCGGGCGGTCGGCGTTCAATTCGGTCATCCATTCCCGCGCGCGGAGCATGACCTCGGTCAGGGTTTCCCCACCCTCGGGCGGGCGATGGCCCCAGGGATCGGCGTCCATTTCGGCCAAGCCGTCTTGTTCGCCTTGGGCGGCGATCTCGGGCCGGGTCATGCCTTCCCAGCGGCCATAGCCCTTTTCTTTCAGGCGTTCGTCGATCGTGAAGCTTTCCGGGTCCAGCCCGGCGGCGGCGCAGGCCAGGGCCGTGGTCTCGGCGCAGCGTCCGGCGGGGCTGCGGTAAAGCGCGAAGGGCGTCAGCGGGGCGAACCGATCGGCCAGCAGCGCGCCATAGGCCGAAGCCTGGGTCCGGCCGCGCGGGGTCAGGACCGAATTTCCATGGCCCTGAATGCGGCCCTCGCTGTTCCATTCGGTCTGGCCGTGGCGGATCAGGATGATTTCCGGCAGAGAAGCGATGTTGGGCATGGAGGGTCTCGTTCGTCGGTGGTGCTCGGTCAGGTGTCATCCTCTTAGCAGGAAAGACGCGGCGGGGGTGCCCCTTGATTTCTCGTGTCTTGCCGCCGAAACTCGCGATCCCCATATTCTGCCCTAATCCCCGCAATCCGGCGCAACAGACCGGCGAGGGGCCAGGGCCCGGGAACATTGGCCGCCAGGAAGCGTTAGGAACCGGGCGGTTTGGGAGAACAGGGCGTGAGCCAGAAAGACAACGATATCGCCGTGGCGGGGGGGCACCCGCTGGGCAAGACCTATGCGGACGGCGTCGGCGAGCTGATCGTCAAACCGAATCCGGACGACCCGCGCCTGACGGAAAAGGTGCCGGGTATCGATCAGAACGGATCGGCGGTGGTGACCTCGGTCACGGTCGAGCGGCCCCTGACGCTGTTTCTGAACGGGCGCGAGATCGTCACCATGATGACGATCTGCGACTATCCGGAATATCTCGCCGTCGGTTATCTGGTGAATCAGAACATGCTGCGCCCCGGCGACGTGGTGACGGCGGTCGAATACGACGAAGACCTGGAAGTCGTCGTTGTCCGGACTGAGCACGAGACCGATTTCGAGGACAAGCTGAAGAAAAAGACCCTGACCTCGGGCTGCGCCCAGGGCACGGTGTTCGGCGACGTCATGGAAAAATTCGAAAGCGTCGAGCTGGCCAAGGACGCGGCGATCCGCACGTCCTGGCTGTTTACGTTGATGAAAAAGATCAACACCGCCCCCAGCCTGTATCTGGAGGCCGGGGCGATCCACGGATGCGTGCTGTGCCAGGAAGACCGCCCGTTGCTTTATATGGAAGACGTCGGGCGGCATAACGCGGTCGATAAGATCGCGGGTTTCATGTTCCTCAACGGCTGGCAGGGCGCGAACAAGATTCTCTACACCACCGGGCGGCTGACCTCGGAAATGGTGATCAAGACCGTGCAGATGGAAATCCCCGTCCTGGTCTCCCGCTCGGGCTTTACCGCCTGGGGGGTCGATCTGGCGAAGCAGGTTGGCCTGACCCTGATCGGCCGAGCCAAGGGCAAGCGCTTCATCGCGCTGGCTGGGCAGGACCGGATCGAATTCGACGCCGAACACGACGATGCCGCCGACGAGCCGCTGGAACTGCGGCGCAAGGGCAGCCGATGAGCGCGATGTCCGATACGGTCGGGGTGCTGCTGGCGGGTGGCTTGGCGCGGCGCATGGGCGGCGGGGACAAGCCGCTGCGCACCTTGGGCGGGCAGCCGATCCTCGACCATGTGGTGGCGCGGGCGCGAAGCCAGGTCGCAGATCTGTTGTTGAACGTCAACGGCGATGCGGCGCGGTTTGCATCCTACGGCCTGCCCATGGCGGGGGACGTGATCGACGGCTATGCCGGGCCATTGGCCGGAATTCTGACCGGAATGGAATGGGCGCGGGAACGCCACCCTGAGGCCCGATGGATCGCCTCGTTCGCGACCGACGCGCCGTTCATTCCGGAAGACCTGGTGGCGCGCCTGCGTGCCGCGATCGATGCCGAGGGCGCGGATATCGCCTGCGCCATGTCCGGCGGGCGGACCCATCCGGTGTTCGCCGTCTGGCCGGTCGCCCTGGCCGACGACTTGCGGGCCGCGATGGTTGATGAGGACATGCGCAAGATCGACGCCTGGTCGGCGCGCTACAAAACGGTCGAGGTAGCGTTTCCGACAACGCCCTACGATCCGTTTTTCAACATCAACAAGCCGGACAATCTGGCCGAGGCCGAAGCCTTGATCGCCGATGGACGGATCGAGGTTCCGGCATGACTCGTCGTCAGTTCATTCCCGTCGGCGTGATCATCGAGCGGCGCGAGATCGACAACCCGTGGCAGGATTATTCCTATCACCCAGTCGCCGTCGTGCCGGGCATGGCGGCGATGGACGAAGGGGCCGAGTGGCGCCTGATCCGCGAGGGCGAAGGCTGGACCCATTTCCATGCGGCGACGCTGGAACTAGAACTCTTCCCCGGCGAGACGGCGGGCTACAAATCGAACCTGTCCAACTTCCAGCCGCATATCTATGTGGTCCTGGCCCCGGGTGAAGAGGCCGAGGACGCCGAGGTCATTCCCACCCTGGTCACGGCTTGCCCCTACGAGGCGGAAAGCTACATGGAAGATTCCGACATGATCGTCGAAGGCGTGCCCATGCCGGACGAACTGGCGGCTTGGATCGGCGCCTTCGTCGATGCCCATCACGTCGAAGAGACGTTCCAGAAGCGCAAGAACAAGAAAGCCTACGATCCGCGCAAAGGCGGCTTCCGCCCCCGCCCGTTGGTGGAGACGGACGAATGACCACCGACGACGGCAATCGCCTGAGCCGCTGGTCGCGGCGCAAGCAACAGGCCGCGCGGGGCGAAGCCCTGGCCGAGCCGGAAGAGGCCGCCCGCGTTCTACCGGGGCAGGGGGCGGCAGCGCCGGTGCCCGCCACCGTTTCCCCCGCTGGAACGGATGGCGACAGCGCCGATGGAGACGACGAACGGGAACTGACGGCCGAAGAAGCGGCCTATGTCGAAACCCTGCCGCCGGTCGAGGAACTGAACGGTGAAAGCGATTTCGCGGCCTTTCTGGATAAGCGCGTGCCGGAATTCATCAAACGCAAGGCCCTGCGCAAGTTGTGGCTCAGCGACCCGGCGTTCAGCTTCCTCGACGGGATGAATGAATACGACGAAGACTATTCGGTCTTGGTCGAATTGGCCGCCGGGGCCAGCGCCTATCGCCCGGGCGAAGGCGGTTATGCCTGGAGAGACAAGCCCAAGACTGACCCGGAAGACGACGAAATCGCCGCCCAAGGCGAGGCCGAGACCGATGGCGAGGCGCCACAAGCTTCGGTTGAACAGGAATCCATCGCCGACAAATCCGCCCGGGTGCAGGGGCGGGGTGATTCGGACGTGCGGGCCAGGACCTATACGGCCAATCCGTACTATCAGGCGCCGGGCCAAAGGATGCCCGCGCCGGAGACCTTGGCGCAACCTGTCCGCCCCCAGGAATCCTTCCTTGCCGAGGACGATGACGACCTGGGTGATGCCGAGGACGATTTCGCCTGATTCCGGGCTGAAAATCGTCTTTTTCACAGTTCCAGGTAATCGACTAAGTCCATGAAAAAGTTATGGGTTATTGATAGGATTATGCGTCCTATCGATGGGCCGTCGTTGACTTGGGGGCGGAAAAAGCGTTCACTTGATGCTTGGTGGGATGCCAATCTCGCCGGGGGCCGGTTAGGACGGCTTTCGGTGTGCGGCGAACCCGCCCATTAGGACTCGGAACTCGCCGGATAACAGGCAGTGCCGAAAAATAAAATTGAGAGGTTTTTCCAGGTGGAGGCCAGCGCCACTATGGGGAGCGATCCGAAGGGAGATCGGACGCTTTCCGACGCCGAACAAAAAACCACCCACGCCGCCGTGCCCGAAGAGGACATGATGCGGGCGGGTATTTACGCGTTGTTGTCGCGGCTTCTTGCCAAGCCGATGGACGACGACACGATTTCGTTCGTGCGCGGCCTTTCCGGTGATGACAGCGACATGGGACAGGCGGTCAATGCCCTGGCGTCCCTGGCCAAGCGGACCACGCAGGTCGCGGCCGAAGATGAATTCACGGTACTGTTCTATGGCTTCGGCGCGGGCGGCGAGCTTGCCCCGTTCGGGTCCCAATACCTGACCGGCTTCGTGTACGAGAAGCCGTTGGCCGATCTGCGCGGCGACCTGGACGAACTGGGTATCGCGCGGGCCGATGGGGTGACCGATCCGGAAGACCACATCGCGTTCCTGTGCGAGGTCATGCACGGCCTGATCACCGGCGCGTTCGGTGAGCCGGCGTCGCTGGCCAAACAGCGGGCATTCTTCGAAAAACACATGGCGCCCTGGGCGGGGCGGTTCTTCGCCGACATGGAAAAAGCCAAGTCGGCGGTGCTGTACATGCCCGTGGGCGCGATCGGACGACTGTTCATGGAGGTCGAGCGCGACGCCTTTGGTTTCGGCGACTAGGCGGCGCGACGGCGCGAACAGCGAAATTTTCCGGGTTTCGGCCCGGCGACAAAAGCAAGACCCAAAACGGGCGCGTTAGTACCCAGCAAGTGTAAGTACGCGTATTCACATTGTTAGGAGACCGCGATGAGCGAACGCAAACAGCAGCTCGGCCGTCGGGAATTCCTTAAGAAAGCAACGGTCACCGGCGCTGCCGCCGGTGTGGCCGCAGTCGTGCTTTCGCAGGAATCCGCCGAAGCGGCCGTGGTTTCCGATAGCCCGAAGTCCTCGGGGTATCGCGAAACCGATCACGTAAAAACGTACTACGACCTCGCAAGGTTCTAGTTCGACATTAACTTCTCAATATTGGGAGACACCTAATGCTCACCAAAAAGAGCGACGGGGTTGCGAATGGCCCCCGTTTGAAGCAGGCGTTGGCCGGTGTCGTCGGTGGGTCCATGGACCGCCGTACGTTCCTGAAGCGTTCAGGAATCACCGCCGGGGGCGCTGCGCTTCTGTCCGCTGCTCCGTTGGGCTTGGCCAAAAAGGCCGAAGCCGCGACGATGGCAGCGAAGGGTATGGCGCAAGTCAAATCCGTTTGTACGCACTGTTCCGTCGGCTGCACGGTTATCGCCGAAGTCGACAAGGGCGTGTGGGTCGGCCAGGAGCCTGGCTTCGACAGCCCGTTCAACCTGGGTTCGCACTGCGCCAAAGGCGCATCGGTGCGTGAACACGCCCATGGCGACCGCCGTCTGAAGTATCCGATGAAGCTCGAAGGCGGTAAGTGGAAGCGCCTCAGCTGGGATCAGGCCATCAACGAAATCGGCGACAAGATGCTCGACATCCGCAAGTCGTCGGGCCCCGATTCCGTTTACTGGCTCGGCTCCGCCAAGTTCAACAACGAACAGTCCTATCTGTTCCGCAAGTTCTATGCCTTCTGGGGCACCAACAACGGTGACCACCAGGCGCGTATCTGTCACTCGAC
>DJHY01000045.1 GCA_002433335.1 Rhodospirillaceae bacterium UBA6608
GGGTCGTCAGGCCGTACAAGCCCGCGCAGCCCGCCGCATGATGGGTGACATGGCCGCCGATTTCCGACGACGGCGCGATGATGGCATCACCGGGGCGGCAGGTCGCCATGAAGGCATACATGTTCGACAACGCGCCCGAGGCAACGCGAATTTCCGCATACCGGGCGCGGAATACCTCGGCGGCCAATTCGGCGGCGATAACCTCGATCTCTTCGATCGCTTCCAGGCCCATCTCGTACTTGCCGCCCGGATATCCCAACGACGGGCGCGAGCCCAACCCCGCCGACAAGACGGCTTCGGCGCGCGGGTTCATGACGTTGGTCGCCGGGTTCAGGTTGAAGCATTCCCGGTCGTGGATTTCCAGATTGCGGTCGACCAGGGCATCGATCCGCGCCGCCACGGCATCGGAGCCGCCCGCCGCCGTCTCTCCGGCGATCCGCTGAACCAAAACCTCACAATCGTCGGGCACCCAGGCCCGATGCGCCAAATGCTTCATGATGGTCACTCCAACGCCGGGATCACCCGGCCATTTCGGGAATGGGCGTGATGAGCGGCTGTCCGGCGAAAAAGGCCTCGATGTTTTGGCGCATCAGCTTGGCGCTGATCGCCTGCACACCATCGGTCAAGCCACCCGTATGGGGCGTCAGCACGACGTTGCGCAACGCTGTCAGGGAGTCGGGAATGTTCGGCTCGTTATCGTAAACGTCCAGCCCCGCCCCGGCGATCACGCCGTTCTTCAGGGCCGCGACAAGATCATCCGTGGGCACGACCGAGGACCGACCGATGTTGACCAGGAACCCTTTCGGGCCCAGGGCCTTCAACACCTCGGCATCAATCATGCCGCGGGTCGCATCCCCGCCCGGCACGGCGATCACCATGAAATCGGACGCGGCCGCCATTTCTTTGACATCGGCGACGAAGGTCCAGGGCAGGTCCGATTTGGCGCTGCGGGCGGTATAGGAAATCTTCATCCCGAAGCCTTCGGCCCGGCGGGCAATGCCCTTGCCGATGCCGCCCATGCCGACGATCCCGATCCGCCCGCCATTCAGGGGCGGGCGGGTATCGCTGGGTGCGCGCCATTTTCCGGCCCGCGCATCGGCGTCGAACCGGGGAATATCCCGGACAGTCGCCATCAACAATGCAAAGGCATGATCGGCTACGGCTTCCGCATTGGTGCCCGCCGAATGGGTGACTTTGATGCCACGCGCCATCGCGGCCTTCAGGTCGACCCGGTCATAGCCCGTGCCAAGGCAGCAGATCAGACCCAAGGACGGTAGGGCCGCGATTTCTTCAGGCGTGGCGCCGACGGAACCAGAGGTGATCAGCACCCGGGCCTTCTGACGGATCGCGTCGTCGGGCGTTCCGTCCGCCTGGTTGAAATCAATGATGTCGAAGGTGCTTCGCAGCTCCTCCCGGTAATGGGGGGCCGGAAGCTTGAACAAAAGAGGCTCAGACATGGTCGTGGTTATCCCTGCAAGACGTCCGGATTGACGACGTGGATCGGCGCACCTTTTTCAAAGGCGACGATCTGGTCGAAGATGTCGGAGAAGTGCAGTTCCCATTCCTCGTCCGTGACATAGCCGATATGCGGCGTACAGATGACGTTAGGCATATCGACCAAGGGCTCGGAGCCTTTGGTCACCGGCTCGTGGTCGTAAACATCGACCGCCGCCATGCCCGGGCGTCCGTTCTTCAGCGCCGCCGCCAGGGCCCCGGCCTGGATCAGACCCGAGCGTGAGGTATTGACCAGCAACGCCGTCGGCTTCATCAGCTCCAGGTCGGCCTGACTGACGATACCCTTGGTTCCGTCCTTCAATCGCATATGCAGGGTAAGGACGTCCGATTCAGCGAAAAACGCTTCCTTGCTGTCTGCCACGTCGCAGCCTTCGGCCCGCGCCGCTTCGCGCGAGGCTTCGCGCGCCCAGACGAGAATCCGCATCCCGAACGCCCGCCCGACGGCGGCAACGGCGCGGGAAATCCGGCCATAGCCGTATAGGCCCAAGGTTTTATGGCGCAGGGAATGACCCATGCCGGTCTGCCATGTCCCGGCCTTGAGCGACGCCATCTGCTGCGGAATCTGTCGCATGGCGGCCAGGATCAGGGCCCAGGTCAATTCGGACGTAGCGTAAGACGGCGTGCCTTCATGCTGGCACGAGCACACGACGACACCCCGCGCGGTGCAGGTATCGACATCAATATGGGGGTAAACGCTGCGCTGGCTGATCAGCTTCAAATTCGGCAGGCGTTCCAAAAGCGGGGTGCGGATTTTGGTCCGCTCACGGATCAGGACCAGGGCCTCGGTGTCCTTCAGGCGCTCGGCCAGTCCGTCGGTATCCTGCAGGTGGTCGTTCCAGATGGTAATGTCGTGATGCGCGACCTTCTGAAAGCTCGGCAAGGTGCGCACGACATCGAAATAGTCGTCGAGAATGGTAATTTTCATGCTGATCCGTTCATCCGTCTTAAGCCCCTCTTCGCATTCTTTCTTTTGTTCGTTCGTCGGTCCAGGCAGCGGGACAGTCAAGCGTCTTCGGTTTGTTTGGCCGCCTTGGATTCCGTCAGCCGCACCCGCGCCGCCGCCCATTCGAGCTGCTGTTTGGCTTCCAGCTCGGCATGGTGTTCGGCATGCTCCCGTGCTTCGGCCATGATCCAATCGCGGAATGCCTTAACCTTGGGCCGTTCGGCCGCTTCTTCCGGCGAAATCAGCCAATAGGCATGGGCCACCGGGAAGGCTTCGGCGAAGGGGCGGACCAAACGCCCGCTTTCCAGATCGCGCTCGGCGACCGAGGCTTTGACCAGCGCCACGCCCTGACCGTTAACCGCCGCTTCGACCAGCATCCAGTGGGGCGAAATATTCGGCCCCGGGATCGGGCCCTGGGTGCGCACGCCATGGCCGCGCAGCCACATCGCCCAGGTCGGGAAGCTGTCATCGATCTCGTGCTGCACCGGGTGCAGCAGGGTGTGATTTAAAAGATCCTTGGGCTCGCGGATCGGATTCTTGCCCTTCATCAGCTCCGGCGCGCAGACGGCATAAACTTCTTCTTCGAACATCTTGTCGACGCGACAGCCCGGATATTCGCCGGGGCCGTAGCGAACGGCGACATCTGCCTCGCCCAGGTCGAACCGCACCTTCAGCGCGGTCGCGATCAACATGACCTGAATGTCCGGGTGCAGAATGGTGAATTTTTCCAAACGGTGGACCAGCCACTTCGCGGCGAAGGTCGGCGTGATCGACAGGGTCAAGGGCCCCTTGATTTCGGCCTCGAACAAGGCCTGGGTCGCCGACACCAGTTTTTCGAACCCTTCACGCAGCCCCGGAAGGTACGCAGCACCTGCTTCGGTCAGGGCCAAACCCCGTTGCTGCCGGTGAAAAAGCTGAACGCCTAGATATTCTTCAAGCCCCTTCACCTGGTGGCTGATCGCAGCAGGGGTAACATGAAGCTCTTCCGCGGCGCGGGACATACTGAGGTTCCGGGCGGCGGATTCAAAGGCGCGCAGGGCGTTCAGAGGCGGAAGCTGTCTCATGACGCCAAGGTGTATCGTATAGATTTTCTAAAATCAAGAGTGAGAAATGGTCGTTTGTTATTTCGCGCCTGCAAACGTACCTTCTTCTCAACAGGCGACGGGAACCCAGCCAACAACAGGCTTCCCCGGCGCTAAAGGCACTAAGCCAAAAAAAGGGAAGATCACACCAAGCAGTCCACGGGGACGTGAAAACCTTTTTGACGCTTAAGGAGAATTAACATGGCTTACAATCGCTATATCGGACAATCTGCGCCCTTGCCCTCCGGCGCACTGCCGACCCAGGAAGAGATGAGCGCCCTGCGCCATCAGGCCTGGAGCCGCGACATGCGGAACATGCGCCGGGCCATCGGCCGGCTCTTTCACTAAGAGCCCACGATTTGACTACCCCGGCGCCTGACGGCGACGGGTCCAGACTGAGACTAGCCTACAGACCACTCTCGAACTGAGACCACAGTTTTATCTCCCTACCCGGTTTTCCACCGGGAATTGACTTCCCACCTTGGGGTCTGCTTTTTGGATCGCTCCAGCCCCCCTTCGCGATCCCTAAGGCAGGCCCCTAATTTTTTCCGAAAATTGGATCCTCGACGCGGCCCGACCGACCAAACGGCGAGGCTGTCAAATCACGTCGAACGCGATTGCGTGGCGGGTGTCTTCGCGCGTGAACGGCAGCACGCCGTGCCAGACGTAGGATGGAAACAGCACCAGCTTCCCGGGCTCCGGCCGGATCGTGAAGCGCGTTCGATTACGATCGCTCACATAAAACTCGGGCGGGGCGCCGAACTGAATACACCCCTCGCCCGCGGCCCAGACCTCTTCCGGCAGGTCCGGAACCTTTACGTAATAAACGCCTGACAACCAGCCTTCGTCATGGATGTGGCTGGCGTCATACCCCGCCCCGCGCAGGATCGTCGACCACGCGCCGGTAAATCTGAAATCCGGGTTGATATAGCGCAGGAACGGATGGCTGGCGTCGTGTTCCAGGGTCTCGATATACCGTTTGATCGATTTAACGATCTCGGCCTTGACCAGGGCGACCGTGCCGGTCGGCCCGTTAAACAGATTATCCGGAATTTGCGTTCCACCCTGCATCGTCTGATTGATCGGCGGCGGCAACTCCTTGTGACGGGCCTCAAGCTCCGCATGTAGGGCGGCATTGAAGTCATCCAGACTGTCATATCCCGGCGGCACGTCGATCAGGCGCTGGGTCACGGCAGTATCGAAATCGACCACCTTGGCCAGATTCGGGTCCTCCGCCTCGGTCATGGCAATGGTCAGCAGGCCCAGGGTCGTCGACCGGCGCGGATTGCCTTCGTGCGAGGCTTTGAGGGGGGCGATCGCCTCGGCATGGCGTCCGGCCCGCAGCAGCGTCTTGCCGCGGAATGCCTGAACTTCCGGATCGCTCGGGTCCAGCGCCACGGCCTTGTCCAACTCAGACAAGGCCTCGTCCTGTTTCCCCAGCGCCGACAGGGCCGCGCCCAAAAAGCCATGTGCCTGGGCGCTATTCGGCGCCAGCGCCACGGCGCGGCGCAACACGGCCTCGGCCTGTTCGTACCAATGATCGACCACCAGGGACCGGCCGTATTGCAGATGGGCCATCGGATGATCCGGTAGTTCGCGGCAAACCCAACGGAACGTGTCGTGCATCTGGTCCTGATGACCGGCCGTCCACATCAGGTTCTTGAAGCATTCGTGCGCCCCTTCATGGAAGGGATCCAGGGAAACCGCCTTGCGGCAGGCATCGAAGGCTTCTTCCTGGCGGTCCAACTCGAAATAGATCGCGCCCAGGCTGACATAGGAATCGGGCCAGCCTCCGGAAATCCGGATCGCCTGCTCGAACGCATGGGCGGCGTCCGTCGGGCGCGCCGCCGTCTGCAACGCGGCCCCGTAGTTGTGCCAAAGCTCCGGGTCCTGATTCTGCACGGCCAGGGCCGCTTCGAAACTGGCGATCGCCCCTGGCAGGTCGTCCAACTTCTGCAGGGCCAGCCCGCGATTGTTCAGGAAATCCGGATTGCCGGACGTCAGGGACAGGGCGCGGTCCGCCGCCGCCAAGGCGCCTGGAAAATCGTTGGAATGGTAACGGGCTAGGCTCAGGTTGTTCCACCAGGGGGCCTTACCGCCGTCGATGGCGACGGCTTGCTCCAGCATCGCCTTGGCCCCCGCCAAGTCGCCGCCCTGCATCAAGGCGACGCCGAACAGGTGCGAGGCCTCGCCATGGCCCGGATTGGCCGCCAGGAACCGGCGGTACAGATCGCAGGCTGCCGCGAGATCGCCAGCCTGGTGGCGGGCGAAGGCCTGTTGCAGGGAAACGGCGGCGGGCGAGGTCATCGGCACAGGCCGTAAAAGGCTTTGGCCCGGTACGTTTA
>DJHY01000063.1 GCA_002433335.1 Rhodospirillaceae bacterium UBA6608
GCGCATATCGTTCCGGAATGGTACTTCCTGCCGTTCTACGCGATCCTCCGGGCGTTCACGAACGACTTCATCCTGTATTGGCCGGTTGCCTGGCTGATGACGGCGAAGTTGGCGGGCGTGATCGCGATGTTTGCGGCGGTGATCCTGCTGGCCCTGGTGCCCTGGCTCGACACGTCGAAGGTCCGCTCGGCCCGTTATCGGCCGATGTACAAGTGGTTCTTCTGGCTGTTCGTGCTGGACTGGATCGTGCTCGGCCTGGTCGGCGCGCATCCGGCGGAAGGTGTCTGGGTCGTTCTGGGCCAGATTTCCACGGCCTACTATTTCGGCCACCTGCTGGTGATCCTGCCCATCCTGGGCATCATCGAACGCCCGAAAGCCCTGCCGGAAAGCATTTCGGCTTCGGTCACGCAGCCCGCGGAGTAAGGAACATGATGAAAGCTAACATCAAGACCGCCTTCGCGGCCCTCGTCACCGCCGCTGCCGTTTCGGTCACGGCCCTGGGCTCTGCCCCGGCCATGGCCTCCAGCAGCGCCCACAAACCGGCGGTGCAGGACTGGTCCTTCAAGGGCCTGTTCGGCACCTTCGACCGGGCTTCGGTCCAGCGTGGGTACAAGGTGTACAAGGAAGTCTGCGCCGCCTGCCATTCGCTGAACTTGATCAAGTTCCGCAACCTGCAGGACATCGGTTTCTCGGAAGCCCAGGCCAAGGCCTTGGCCGCCGAGTATGAAATCCAGGACGGCCCCAACGACGACGGTGAGATGTTCACCCGCAAGCGTCTGCTGTCCGACCCGATGCCGGCGCCGTTCCCGAACGACAAAGCCGCTGCCGCCGCCAACGGCGGTAAGGCTCCGCCGGATCTGTCGCTGATCACCAAGGCGCGCGCCCAGGGCGGCGATTCGGTGATCAAGGTTTCGATGAAGAACCCGGGCGGGTTCACCATCGGCGCCGACTACGTCTACGCGCTGCTGACCGGCTACGGCCACGCCCCCGAGGGCGTCGAAGTGCCGGACGGCGGGAACTACAACCCGTACTTCCCGGGCGGCATCATCGCCATGGCGGCACCGCTGGCCGAAGATGGGGTCGAGTTCTCCGACGGCACCAAGGCCACGGTGCAGCAGATGGCGCATGACGTCAGCATGTTCCTGGCCTGGACGGCGGAACCCGAGCTCGAAGCGCGCAAGCGCCTGGGCATCAAGGTGATGCTGTTCCTGCTGGTGCTGACCGGGCTGCTCTACGCCCTGAAGCGCAAGATCTGGAGCGACATCCACTAAGGATTTCACCAAAGACCTGAATTGAGAAAGGCCCCGGAATTTTCCGGGGCCTTTTTCTTTGCGCGGAAATCACGGACACGCAGTCGCCATCAGCGGCCCAAGAAATCCTCGACAAACCCTCGGATCACGCCGTCCAGGTTCGCATCCTCGGGGCAGCCGAGGGCCTTGGCCTTGGTTGCGTCCATCTTGAGCGGCCAGGAGCCGCAGATGGCTTCGACCGCCGGGTCGCGCTGGCGGGTGATGAGGCCGAGCTTGATGCCTTCGTCCAGGGCCACCCGTTCCAGGGCATCGATCATTTCGGCCACGGCGTAGGCCTTGTTGGGCAGGGCGACGGTGCGGTCGGCGCCGATCGCCACCCCGTCGGCGTCATGGACGGCCAGGAAGCCCTGCACCGCCGACCGATAGCCCAGCAGCATCATGTAGAAGCCGTCATGCACCGGCAGGACGTGCTCCTTCCCCTGCAGCGGCTCGCGGAAGATACCCGAGGCCCAGCCCGAAGCCGCCGCGTTGGGCACGCCCGGGCGGATCACGATGGTCGGCAGGCGCACCGTCCGACCGTCGATGAAGCCCTTGCGGGTGTAGTCGTTGATCGCCAGCTCGCCGAAGGCCTTGGTCATGCCATAGGTCGTTTCCGGCGTATGGCGGGTCAAGTCATCGACCTCTTTCGGCAGGTCGGCGCCGCCGAACACGGCCAGGGACGACGAAAACACCAGACGCGGCGTGCCTTCGCGGGCGCGCGCGGCCTCCAGGATATTCAGACCGCCCTGCAGGTTGACCCGCATGGCCATGTCGAAATCCTTCTCGCCGCCCGCCGACACGACCGAGGCCAGATGGAAGACCGAGATATCGTCGCGGTCGACCAGGCCCGCGACCGTCTCCTTGTCGGAGATATCCCCCGCCACGGTCGAGACTCGCTTGTCGGCCCAGGCATAGGGCGTGACCGGAACCAGGGTATCGAACAGCTGGATGTCGTCGACCTCCGCCATTTTGCCGTCGGGGCCGCGCAACTCGCCCTTGGCCAGGATCGCACGGGCGATCATCTGGCCCAGGAAGCCGCAGCCGCCGGTGATCAGGACCTTCATGAGATCAGAGCCTCTCGTCTATCAGACGGGTCATTCCCGTATCGGCTCTAGCCCGCTTGCCGCGATGACGCGCTGGACGCTGGGCCGCTGCTCGACCCGTTTGGCCAACTCCCAGAGTTCCGGGAAGGCCTCGTTGGTTTTCGGCTCGACCCGCAGCCCCCAACGGGCGTGAACCCAGGCAAGCGCGTCGGCGCAGGTCATCTTGTCACCAACCAGCCAGCCGCTGCCTTCCTTGGCCCAGTTGTTCGTCCGCTCCATCGCGGCGAGCCAGTTTTGGCGACCTTTTTCCGACAAGGCGGCCTGGACCGTTTCATCGTCGTGCCAACGGAACGGACGCAGGTAGAAAGCGAACCCCAGCGGATGCTGCTGCGACGCCATGAAGTTCAGGCACATCAGCATCTTGCCGTATTCCCAGCTGTCGGGCGGCGGGGCAAGGTCGGATTTATATTTGTTGGCGGCCCAAACCGCGATCGCGACGCTTTCGGTCAGCAGATCGCCGTCTTCGTTGATCAGGGACGGCACCTGGTTGCGCGGATTGATCTTGCGGTATTCCTCGGAATACAGCGTGTCGTCGTCAACGATCACCGCTTCATAATCGGCGCCGGAATCTTCGAGGACGATATAGGGCAACATGGCGCAGGAGCCAGGGCGGTAGTAGAGCTTAATCATGATGTTTCCTGAAATTGGTCAATTTCGGTTCGGCACGGACGTGCCTTTGGCGGGATCATAACCTACATGAGGATCATCGCACATATCGTCGTCGATCCGAAATCATCTCAGGGCCATGACCTCTGTGAAGATCACGCCCGCTCGGGGTAAAGCCCCATAAGCCCTTCTGCCGAGGCCGGGGCCACGCCGCGCTCGGTGATCAGGCCGGTCACCAGCCGCGCCGGGGTGACGTCGAAGGCATAGTTCGCGGCGGGCGAGCCGTCGGGCGTGATCGTGACGGTCACGATCTCTCCCCCGTCCGTGCGGCCGGTCATGCGGGTCACCTCGTCGGCGGACCGCTGCTCGATCGGAATGTGATGGACGCCTTCATGAAGGGTCCAATCAATGGTCGGGCCCGGCAGGGCGACATAGAAAGGCACGTTGTTGTCATGCGCCGCCAAGGCCTTCAGATAGGTCCCGATCTTATTGCAGACGTCGCCATGGGCAGTCGTCCGGTCGGTCCCGGTGATGCATAGATCGACCATACCGTGCTGCATCAGGTGGCCCCCCGTATTGTCGGCGATCACCGTATGCGGCACGCCGTGGCGGCCCAGCTCCCACGCGGTCAAGCTGGCGCCTTGGTTGCGGGGCCGGGTCTCGTCCACCCAGACATGCACATCGATGCCGGCATCATGCGCCTTGTAGATCGGGGCCAGGGCCGTGCCCCAGTCCACCGTGGCCAGCCACCCGGCATTGCAATGGGTCAGAACATTGACCGGACGCACCTTGCCATGGCGGGCCCAGATTTCCGCGATCAACGGCATCCCATGATCGCCGATGGCGGAACAGATGGCGACGTCCTCGTCGGCGATCTCGGCAGCGCGGGCATAGGCCGCCTTCGCTCGTGCATCCGCGCCCAGGGGGGCCAACAGCGCCTTCATCTCATCCAAGGCCCAGCGCAGGTTGACCGCCGTCGGGCGGGTCGCCAACAGATCGTCATAGGCGCGGGCAAGCCCGGCGTCCGATGCATCGTCCTTCATCGCCAGGGCCATACCATAGGCCGCCGTGGCGCCGATCAAGGGCGCGCCACGCACCCACATATCGGCAATGGCACGCGCCGCGTCGGCCATCGTTTCCAGACGCAAGGTGACGAATTCAAAAGGCAGTTTGGTCTGGTCGATGATCATCACCGCTTGGCCGTCCTCGGCCAGCCAGATGGTGCGGTACGGGGTGCCGTCGACTTTCATGGTTGGGAAATCTCCGTCAAACGTCAGCTAGGCATTCGGCAATGCAGATATCGCGGGTGCAGCCACCGTCCAGGGCGGCGCGCGCGGCGCTGTAGCCGGGGGAATCATAGAAACCTTCGGCGACCTGCCAATTCGGCAGTTCAGCCAGGGCGACGCGCGGCTGCTGAAAGCCCTCCAGGCTTTCGACCCGCCCACCCCGAACAAGGTATCGCCCACCGGCGGCGACCATGGCCGGACCTGCCTTTTCCACATAGGCAGCCATCTTGTCCGGATCGTGGATCGTCATATGCCCGCCGATCCACAACACCACCGGCCCGGCGGTATCGCCGCGCGGCTCCGGGTTTTCCAGGCCTTCGACCAGGGACAAATCCCGCTCGACCGCGCTTTCCGGAATATGGGAATGGGCGTCCTGATAGGCATCGCCGTGATAACAGGCCAAGGCCGCATCCATGCTGTCGAAGCGGATGACCGTGATCCGCGCCTGCTCCCAGCCTTCCAGCGACTTGACCCGCCCGCCCCGGGTCAGGAACGTCCCCCCCGCCGCGGTGATCGCCGGACCGGCCTTTGCCGCATAGGCTTTGAAACTTTCAGGATCGTGAATCTGGATACGTTGGCTGACCCAATAAGCAAAGGCCATGGTGATCCTCCCCGGATCGATATGATTACGAGAGAACCCGGCCGGCAACCGCCGACAGCTTGGCGACCATCTCGGGATCGCGGGCGTCGGGGGCCGTGATGATCGCGGATTCCAGGGCCTGATGACAGCCGTGCGAGCAGGTCTCGGCCCGGCCCGCCAGCTTGGGCGCGACCTGTTTGACCAGGGTCCGGCCCTTGTCGGCGTTTTCCAACAGGACCTTGATGATCGCGTCGACCGTCACGTGGTCGTGGTCGGGATGCCAGCAGTCGTAGTCGGTAACCATGGCGACGGTGGCGTAGCACATCTCCGCCTCGCGGGCCAATTTGGCCTCGGGCATGTTGGTCATTCCGATAACGTCACAACCCCAACTACGATAGAGGTTACTTTCCGCCAGGGTCGAGAACTGCGGCCCTTCCATGGCCAGGTAAGTACCGCCGCGAACGACGTCGATCCCCACTTCCTTGCAGGATTCCTCCAACGCATCGCCCAGCCGCCGGCAGACGGGGTGCCCCAGGGCGACATGCGCCACCAACCCGGGGCCGAAGAACGACTTCTCCCGGGCGATGGTGCGGTCGATGAACTGATCGACGATGACGAAGGTGCCGGGCGGCAGTTCTTCCTTCAACGAGCCGCAGGCGGAGACAGACAAAATCTCCGTCACCCCGGCGCGCTTCAGCGCATCGATATTGGCGCGATAGTTGACGGCGCTGGGCGGGATGCGGTGCCCCCGCCCATGGCGCGGCAGAAAGACCATTTTCTGCCCGGCCAGTTCGCCGAACAAAAGCTGGTCCGACGGCTCCCCGAACGGTGAGGCGACGGCCTCCCAGCGGGTGTTTTCCAATCCGTCGATGTCGTAAATGCCGCTGCCGCCGATGATACCGATAACCGGCGGCGTTCCCGTTTCCGTCATAGTGCTTTTATCCAGTCAGGTTTTCGTCGAACAGGCGGAAGGTCCGCACGCTGGCGACTTGCGCCGCGTGGGGGTTAAACGATCCGCGCATATCGCAGTGGAAGCCGTGATCGGCGTCGTAGATGTAAACCGGGCATTCCGGATGGGCCTTGGCGATCTGATCGACGTCGGTCAGGGGGATGCCCTGATCGTGTTCGCCGAAATGCAGGATCGTCGGGCAATTCGGCTGCTCGTCGACATAAGGCAGGATGCCGCCGCCGTAGTAGCAGCTGGCGGCCTGGAAATCCAAACGGCAGGCCGAGGCCCAGGTCACGACCCCGCCCCAGCAGTAGCCGGTGATGGCGACCTTGCCCGCTTCCGCCGCGACCTTACGGGCGGCTTCGACGTCCAACAGGACGTTGTCGAAATTGGCATTGCCGTTGTCTTTCATGACCCGGCCACGGGCGATGTCGTCGGGGGTGTAGCCGACTTCGAAGCCTTTTTCGAAGCGGTCGTACAACGCCGGGGCAACGGCCAGATATCCCAGATCCGCAAAGCGGTCGCACAGGTCGCGAATGTGTTCGTTGACGCCGAAGATTTCCATGATGACGACGATGCCGCCCTTGGGCGCGCCCTTCGGATCGGCCCGGTAGCCGTGCAATTGGAAGCCGTCGGCGGCGGTCAGCGTGATGTCCTTACCCATAATTTCCTCCCCTAGCATTGGGTTCTGTCCGTTGGGGCTAAACCTACCCCAGCCGCCCCCGACGCAAAAGGGAGGATTGCCGACGTCAGATCACGAACCTAAGAACAGGTTCGTGGCAAGGCCAACGCGGCATTTACCTCAGAGAATTCGGATATTCGCGATCACCGCCGGGCCATCACGACGATTTCGAATCAAGGATAAATTTGATTTTCAGCGCATTCAGCGCTTCTTGGATAGGAATGAAGAGGTTCAGACTTTGCGATTCGGCCGGCAGAATAGTGGCGACGCTGATGCCGATCACATTGCCGTTTTGGTCAAGCAACGGCCCGCCACTATTCCCCGGAGAAATAGCCGCATCGGCCTGGATATAAACCAAACCGTCTTTCCGATATTTCCGAACGCCGCTAACGACACCCGATGTCACCGTTGATTTGAGTCCTTCCAAAATCGGTGTCCCCACCGCATAAACTTTTTCAAGGCGTTGGGGCTCGCTCAGCCGTATCGCCAAAGCATTTGGAAGACGCAAATCGACTTTGACCAATGCGACATCTCGAACGGCATCCCGCCGTTCGACGGTCCCGCTCAGTTCAATGCCATTGCTCAAGACAACTGCGACATTTTGGGCTTTTCCGACAACATGCTCGTTTGTGAGGATCGTCCCGAACGGCGACACGACAAAACCAGACCCATGCCCAAATCCGCTGCGCACGGTAACCACCGCAGGCAAAATTCCGTCGATATCTTTTTCGATTGAACGGCGCCGCGGCTTTACACCCGTGATGACCAGCTCACCGCCGGTAAACGTATCGCCCTCTTCGACCTTTCGAACCGCAATATCGACGAATTTTTGATTCGCAACTATTTGTTCGGCGGCCGCAGCGAACGAATTATGAAGCGCCAGGATTACACCGTCTCTTTTCGCCGTTTTTTGTTGCGCGTAGCCGTTTGTTTTGAATTTCAGGACTTCGCGTTTCAGCAAATTTGAATAAATGCTCCATTCGACGGAGAGGAACATTTCGCCGCTGTACTGATCAAGCGGCCGACCGTCCCACCAATGGTGCAATTCGCAAAAATTGCCTTTTATTTCAATAATCCGCCCGCCAATTCGATACTCAGCCGACGACACTTCCTTAGATTGATCAAACAAATCCTGAGGATTGCCAGCAACGTTAACCCCTTGTTGCGCCAGAGTATTATAGAACACCTCGCCTAGCTCAGTGCTCCAATTGCCGAGGAATGAACTCCCCGCCCCCCATTCAATCGTTGATTCGCCTTGATGGTGAAGGTTGCAGAGTCCGCTTTCGACTCCTTCGACACCGCCCGCAGGAAAATTGGCAATCGTAGTTCCGCGTCGAATATTGGCGACGACCTTGGTTAGCGCAAAGGACGCTTGGTCCTGCACCGGAGTGTCGAGTTTCACTATGTCATTTGAACTGACTTTCGGCAGTTCCATCGTGCCTGTCGTGTTGCAAGCCGAAACCGACAAGAACAGACCCAAAACACATAGAATCCCACGTTTCATTCAACACACCTTTTGATTGCATCTCACCAACAAGTTCGAAGCAAGAGTATACACAGCACTTAAGTGCTGTCTCAACGTGGTGGTTGAAATATATCGCCTTGCCTCCCCTCCTGATTTCGTACGAGAGAGGAAAAGCGGCCGGGGATGCCTGCCTACACGTTGAAGCGGAACAGCATCACGTCGCCGTCGTGGACCACGTATTCGCGGCCTTCCTGGCGCATCTTGCCCGCATCCTTGGCGCCGTGTTCACCGCCCAGGGATACATAATCCTCATAGGCGATGGTTTCGGCGGCGATGAAGCCGCGTTCGAAATCGCCGTGGATCACCCCGGCGGCCTGCGGCGCCTTGGTTCCCTTATGGATGGTCCAAGCACGGGTTTCCTTTGGGCCGGCAGTGAAATAGGTGATCAGGCCCAACAGGTCGTATCCGGCGCGGATCACGCGGGCCAGGCCCGTTTCTTCCAGGCCCAGGCTGTCCAGGAATTCCTTTTTGTCGGCTTCGTCGTCGAGCATCGAAACCTCGGCCTCGATGGCGGCTGAAATCACCACCGTGCCCGCCCCCTGGGCCGCCGCCATTTCGGCGACCTTTTCGGAAAACGCATTGCCCGTGGCGGCAGAGCCTTCGTCGACGTTGCAGACGTATAGCACCGGCTTCGCCGTCAGCAATTGAAGCATGCGGAAGGCCTTGCCCTCGCCGTCCTTCAACTCCAGCTTGCGGGCCGGCTGGCCGTCGCGCAGCAGGTCCAGGCAGCGGTTGATGACCGCCAATTGGATCGCGGCCTCCTTGTCCTGGCCGCGCGCCTTCTTGGTCAGCGGATCAACCCGCTTCTCCAGGCTTTCCAGGTCGGCCAGCATCAATTCGGTTTCGACCGTTTCCGCATCGCGCACGGGATCGACGCCGCCTTCGACGTGGGTGACGTTTTCGTCCTCGAAGCAGCGCAAGACGTGGCAGATGGCCTCGACCTCGCGGATGTTGGCCAGGAACTGGTTGCCTAGGCCTTCGCCCTTGCTGGCGCCACGGACCAGGCCCGCGATATCCACGAACTCAAGCTGCGTCGGCAGAATATTGGCGGACTTGGCAATGGCCGCGATTTTGTCCAGACGCGGATCGGGCACGGAAACTCGGCCCGTATTCGGCTCGATGGTGCAGAAAGGGAAATTGGCGGCTTCGGCCTTGGCCGTTGCCGTCAGGGCATTGAAAAGCGTGGATTTACCGACGTTGGGCAAGCCCACGATACCGCAATTGAACCCCATTTCAGTCCTTCTTTCCCTTCACATCGGCCGTTTCATCGGGCCGTTTCGCATTGGGCCGGGGCGGCTTTACAGCAATGGCGACACGGTTCTGAAACCCCGCATCGTCCCCGGCAATCAGACGGTCGACCCCGTCGGCGATACCGTCCAGCAACGGCTCCAACCAGGTTCGGTCTTCTTTCGAAAAATCCTTGAGGACATGGCCGACGACCCTGTCCTTGTCGCCCGGATGACCGACACCGATCCGCACGCGGCGGAATTCGGGGCCGATATGGGCTTGAATGTTGCGCAGGCCGTTATGGCCCGCATGGCCCCCGCCTTTTTTGACCCGAAGCTTGCCCGCCGCCAGATCGAGTTCGTCATGGAACACGATCAGGTCGGCGGGTTTAAGCTTGTAGAACGTCATGACCGCCTGAACGGAGCGGCCGGACTCGTTCATATAAGTCTGAGGCTTCAGCAGCAGGACTTTCTCGCCATCGATCACGCCTTCGGCGAGTTCGCCCTGATACTTGTTGCGGAAGGGGCCCAGCCGCCAACGGCCGTGGATTGCATCCACGGCCATGAAACCGACATTGTGTCGATTGTCGCGGTAGGACGGGCCCGGGTTACCGAGCCCAACCAGAAGCAGCATGGAACGCCCTCCCTGGAACCGATCCGCCAGGAACCGATTCTGACGAGAGGATTACTCCTCGCCGCCTTCCTCTTCGCCTTCTTCGCCTTCACCTTCGGCTTCTTCGGCTTCTTCCTTCACCACGGTCGGCGCGGCGATGGTGAGAAGCACGAAATCACGATCGGTGATGGTCGGCTTAACGTCGGCGGGCAGGCCGGCGTCGGAAATACGCACGGCGTCGCCGATGTCCAAGCCGTCCAGGGAAATGGTGATCATTTCCGGAATGGCTTCGGGCTGGCAGCGAACTTCCACTTCGTGACGGACGATGTTCAACACGCCGCCCCGCTTCAGGCCGCGGCAAGCATCTTCGCCTTCGACGTGAACCGGGATCATGACGGTGATCCGCGTGCCCTTGCTCAGGCGCATGAAATCGACATGCAGCGGAACGTCGGTGACCGGGTGGAACTGGACGTCACGCGGCAGAACGCGGTGCGTATCGCTGCCGACCTTGAGGTCCAGGATATGAGAAAAGAAGCTCGGGCCGTGCAAATGACGCGTCAGCTCGATGGGTTCGACGGAAACCAGGATCGGATCTTTGTGATCCCCGTAGATCACGGCCGGAACGCGGCCGGATCGGCGGGTTGCGCGGGCTGCCCCCTTGCCTGCCCGATCGCGGGGTTCCGCCGTCATGGTGTTACCAGACATGGCATAACTCCGTATCAGTTTAAAAAGCCCCGGCCTCCAGGGGTGCCGGCGGCAAACAAAAAATGCCCCGAAGGGCGCGCATACATAGCCCCGGCGACCGTCCAGGTCAACCGAATTGGGTACGGCGCGCGCTCCCGGAGCCGCCAGGATTACTGGGCGGTCCAGCCCCCGTCGATCATCAGGGACGAGCCGGTCACCAACGAAGACGCATCCGATGCCAGGAACACAACCCCGCCCATCAGATCCTCGACCTGGCCCAAACGCCCCAGGGCGATCCGTGACATCACGAATTCGACGAATTCCGGGTCGCTTAGGAAGCCTTCGGTCATCGGCGTTTCGATGAAGGTCGGGCAGATGGTGTTGACCCGAATGCCATGCGCGCCCAATTCCCAGGCCATGGCCTTGGTCGCCCCTTCGATCGCGTGCTTGGTGGCGCAGTAGACAGTCCGCTTCGGCCCGCCGACATGGCCCATCTGCGACGATACGTTGATGATCGAGCCCGGCAATTCCGCCTCGATCAAGCCTTTGACCACCGCCTGGGCGACGAACAGGGCCGCCCGCACGTTCAGGTCCGCGATGGCGTCGTAATCATCCTCGGTCAGTTCCAGGATCGTCTGCGGGCGATTGCCGCCGGCGTTGTTGAACAACACCTGGAACGGCCCGCGGGCCGCGATCTCGGCCCGGACCTTGGCCGTATCGGTAACGTCCAGAACCAGGGCCTCGGCCTTCTGCCCTCGGGCGCGGATGGCCTCGGCGGCGGCTTCGACCTCGGCCGCCGAGCGGGCGCAGAGGGTCACCTCCGCCCCGGCGTCGGCCAGGGCGGCAGCGGCGGCAAGACCGATACCGCGACCGGCGCCGGTGACCAGGGCCTTGCGGCCATCCAAACGAAACGAGGGCGAAACAGGCAGTTCCATGGTGGGTCTGTGCTTTCCTTATTGCTCCGCCTAACGTTTGGCGACGACACCATAGGGCGGAATGTTGGCGCGGCCATAGCGGCGCACGCGGATATTGGCCTGCTCCCCATGCCCGGCGAAGCCCTCGATGGCGCACAGCCGGGAACAATAGCCGCCGATCATGGCCGAGGCCTCGTCGGTCAACACCCGTTGATAGGTGCAGGTCTTCATGAACTTGCCGACCCACAGCCCGCCGGTATAGCGGGCCGCCGTCTTGGTCGGCAGGGTGTGGTTGGTGCCGATCACCTTGTCCCCGAACGAGACGTTGGTGCGCGGTCCCAGGAACAATGCGCCGTAATTGGTCATGTTGTTAAGGAAATAATCGGGGTCCTCGGTCATGACCTGAACGTGCTCA
>DJHY01000219.1 GCA_002433335.1 Rhodospirillaceae bacterium UBA6608
TCGGAAATCGGCGGCCATCTGACCCATCACGCGGCGGGCTGCGCGGGTCTGTACGGCCTGACGACCCATGCCGCCCCGGTCGATGCCACGGGCTATACGGTCGATCTGGACGCCCTACGCAAGCTGGCGCACGAGGTTCGGCCCAAGCTGATCACCATCGGCGGTAGCCTCAACCTGTTCCCCCATCCGGTGGCCGAGGTTCGGGCCATCGCCGATGCGGTCGGGGCCAAGGTTCTATTCGATGCCGCGCATCTGTGCGGCATGGTCGCAGGCGCGGCCTGGTCCGATCCGTTGGCCCAGGGGGCGCATCTAATGACCATGAGCACCTATAAAAGCCTGGGCGGCCCGGCGGGTGGGTTGATCGTGACCAACGAGGCCGAGATCGCGCAGAAGCTGGACGCCATCGCCTTTCCCGGGATGACGGCGAATTTTGACGCCGCCAAATCGGCCTCGCTTGCGCTCAGCCTGTTGGATTGGCGCGAATACGGCCATGCCTATGCCGCGGAAATGGTCGCGGTGTCGCGCGCCCTGGCCGAGGCACTGGATGCCGAGGGCGTCGCCCTGTTCGCCAAGGATCAGGGCTTTACCGCCTCGCATCAGTTCGCGGTCCTGGCGGAACCCTGGGGCGGGGGGCAAACGGCGGCCAAAAAGCTGCGCCGCGCCGGGTTCCTGGCCTGCGGCATCGGCTTGCCGACGGCCCCGGTCGAGGGTGATTTGAACGGCCTGCGCATCGGTACGCCGGAACTGGTCCGCCGTGGCATGACCGTGGCCGACATGCCACGCTTAGGCGCGCTGATCGCGCGGGGTCTGCAGGCCAACGACCCGGAAAGTCTGTCCGCCGAGGTTCGCGAATGGCGCGAAAGCTTCAGTGGGCTCCATTACGTTCGGGCTTAAAAGGCGGTCTTAAAACGGCCAGAACAGCAGGATCGCCGGAACCGCGACGATCAGCACGACCGCCTGCAACGGCAGGCCCAACCGCCAGTAATCACCGAAGGCATAGCCGCCGGGGCCCATGACCAGGGCATTGTTCTGGTGCCCGATCGGCGTGACGAAGGCGCAACTGGCGGCGACGGCGACGCCCATCAGCATCGGGTCCGGATTGACGCCCAGGCGCTCCGACAGGGTCAGCGCGACCGGCCCCATGATGACCGCCGTGGCGGCGTTGTTGAGCACCGCCGACAGTCCCATGGTCACGATCATCAGCAAGGTCAGGATGGCCAACGGATTGAGGGGCAGGGGGCTGTCCAGGATGCCCTGGGCAATCAGGCCCGTGGTCCCGGTCGAGGTAAAGGCGTCGCCGACTGGGATCAGCGCGCCGATCAGAACCACGACCGGCCAGTCGATCCCGTCGTAGATTTCCCGCACCGGCAAAAGGCCCAGCACGACCATGGCCACGGCGGCGGCGCCCAGGGCGATGGTGATCGGCAACAGGTTGAAGGTTGCCAGCAGCACGCCGACGGCAAACACGGCGATCGATAGGCGGGCTTGGCGGTTGCCTGCTTCGCCGAACTGCACCCGTTCCTGCAGTGTCAGGCAGCCCATGCGGGCCATCAGGTCAGGCATCTGGTCCCGCTGGCCATAGAACAGCACAAGGTCACCGGCGCGAAATCGGAATTGCCCCAGGCGACCGCGAAAGGCCCGGCCCTGCCGGGACACGGCCAGGATATCCGTGCCGTAGCGGGCACGTAGGCGCAGGGACAGCAACTCCCGCCCGATCATGCGTGAACCGGGGCGGATGACCGCTTCGACCAGGTCCATGTCCTCGTCGATCATGTGCTCCGATTTGGCCCCCTTCATGGTCCCGACCTTCAGGTCCATGGCCGTGGTCAGGCGGTCGAGGCCCTCCGAGGTCGATTCCAGTAACAAGCGGTCCCCGGTTTTCAACCCTTCGCCCATGGGCAGGCGCGCCATGCGCCGCCCCCGGCGGATGATGCTGACGACCAGAACGTCGCAGTCCGTCGCCAGCATGCGCAACTCGCCCCGGGTCATGCCGACGGCGTCGGTGCCTTTGACGACGGTCGCTTCGGTGACGAACTTGTCGATGTCCATATGGCCGCCGGTCGCGTCCTGAACCTGGCGGCGGCGCGGGATCAGATAGCGGGCGGAAAATGCCAGGAAGGCCACGCCGACGGCGGAGACCAGCAACCCGACCGGGGTGAAGTCGAACATCCCGAAGGGTTCTTGCGTCGCTTGTTCGCGGACCGCCGCGATGATGATGTTGGGTGGCGTGCCCAACAGGGTGATCAAGCCGCCCAGGATCGTCGCGAAGCTGAGCGGCATCAGGACGGCGCCGGCGTGATAGCGGGTCTTGGCCGTCGTCTGGATCGCCGCCGGCATCAACAGGCCCAGGGCCGCGACATTGTTCATGACCGAGGACATCAATGCGCCGAGGCCGGCCAGCACGGCGATGTGACGGGCCATGTTCTTGGCCGACCGTTCGATCACGCGGGCGAGGATTTCAGATGCGCCGGTCCGGGCCAGTGTATGGCTGAGGACCAGGATCGCCGCGACGGTCACCGTCGCCGGGTGGCCGAATCCGGCGAAGGCCTCCCGCGCCGGGACTAGCCCCAGCACGACGGCGGCCAACAGGGTGGCGAAGGCGACCACGTCGTAGCGCCAACGGTCCCAGACGAATAGTCCGAGCGTCACCACGATCAGTCCGACGATCAAGATTTGGTCCAGGGTCACAGGTGGAGGTCCGCTTTTTGCCGCGCTGTCATGGGGGGAGTGTGCGGGGCTATGACCCAAAAGAAAAGGGGCTGACGGGATGAAAGAAAGGGCGGCCCAAGGGCCGCCCTTTTAGTTGCCTATCTACTATCAAGTAGGGAGATGGCGTCATTTCGCTCCGAGCCGGACAAGGGGCTAGCCGGTGGAGATGCCTCCAAGGAGCACCGCAGACGACCGGGCGGTTAAAGCGTTGCGGCCCCTTCGCAGCGATTGCCGGGGCGGGAATAGCGGAACATCCGACCGACGATGTCGCGCAGGGCTTCGGCGCGCAGGCGACGGCCCAGCCGGATTCCGGCTTCGATTTCGGTCAGTGGAACGGCGTTTCGAAGTTCGAGAGGTGTCATGGACATGGCGTTACTCCTTGATCATGTCCGATTAATCCTGTTCGGCACTCAATGAATGCCTAATGTTGGACAAACCTTAACCATGAGAGTTTTGATTGATAATCACCCTATATGGATTATGATTTATGAAATAAATTCAATAAACGCATGTGTGGAGGATTCATGGATCGGGACAGTGAAATGGCGGTGTTCGTCCGCGCGGTCGAAGGCGGTGGGTTTTCCGCCGCCGCGCGGGATCTGGGCATTACGCCGTCCGCCGTCAGCAAACTGATCGGCCGGTTGGAGGATCGATTGGGCGCACGCTTGCTGAACCGCACCACCCGATCCATCAGCCTGACGGAAGAGGGCCGCACCTATTTCGATCGGGCGGTGACGATCCTGGAAGAAATCGAGGCTGCGGAACTGGCGGTGCGTGAACTGCATGCTGAGCCGCGCGGCGTGCTTAAGGTCAATTCCTCGACCGCGTTCGGGCGGTTCGCCGTCATCCCGCATCTGCATGAATTTATCGAGGCCTATCCCGAACTTCAGGTCCAGTTCACCTTGTCCGACAGCATGGTCGATCTGGTCGGCGAGGGCGTCGATGTGGGCTTGCGGATCGGTACGTTGACCGATTCCTCCCTGATCGCCCGCCGTCTGACGCCGGTCAAACGCGTGGTGGCCGGTGCCCCCGCCTATTTCGAGCGCCATGGCGTACCGATGACGCCGGACGATCTGGCCGATCACAACTGTCTGCGCGTCAGTTTCGAGACAACGATCAATCGTTGGGAGTTCAAGGGGGCCGATGGCCCGCGCATTCTCGACGTTAAGGGCTCGCTGGTCGTCAACGATGCGTCATTGCTGTACGACGCGGCGCTGGCCGGGGTCGGCTTGATCCGTGCGGCGCAGTTCCTGACCTGGGAAGCATTGCGCGATGGGCG
>DJHY01000107.1:0-7975 GCA_002433335.1 Rhodospirillaceae bacterium UBA6608
CACGATCCCGGCCATCAGGACCACGCCGCCGAAAAGATGAACGCCCAGATAGCGCATGGCCGCGCCGTGGGATTCCTTGGTCCGTGCGGCCCAGATCACGAGGGTCGAGCCGATCGCCATGACTTCCCAGAACACGAACATGGTGATCAGGTCGCCGGAGAAGGCGACGCCGATGGCCGATCCCGCGTAAACGAAGGCGGCGGACAGTTCCATGACCTTGGAATTACGGTAGGCGTAGAGCCCCCCGGCAAAGGACATGATCGAGAAAATGGTGCAGAACAGGCGGGCCAGACGGTCGCCCTGGACCAATTCAAGCTCGAACCCGATGAAGGGGTGGTATAGCAGCACGCCATCAGGAATGTTCAGGCCGACAAACAGGGTCACCAGCGGCAGGCCCAGAATGGCGATAGGGCGCAGGGCGACCGGCAGCAACGGCAGCGCCAGGCCCCCCAGAACCAGGATCAGGCCGGGCGGGAAGGGATACTGGGCGAGCCAATCAATCGGCATCGTCATAGTACGTATCCTCCCGCTTCAGAAACAGGCCCAGGAGCTTGGCGATCACGACCATCGCGGCGCAGGTCAACAGGCCATACCAGGAATAGAACCCGAACGATCCCTCGATCCCGAAGTGAACGTGCTTGTGGACGATGACGTCGAGCATGGTCACGGCGACCAGCAGAATGATGCCGCCGACCCACAGGTTTCGGATGGTCCTGGGGCGAACCAGCCAGTGCTTTTCCCCTTCGGGGCGGGGTTTTGTGTCGCTCATTGGACGATCCCCATCAACTGCTTGGCCAGGCCGACGGCCAGGTCCGGGTTCAGGAACAGAATAATTGTCATGCCAGAGGTCACCGCCAGCGCGCAGGCCATGGGCCAGGCGGCTTCGCCATGGTCGTATTTGATGGCGTGGTGATCATCGTGGCCGTGGTCGTCATGCCCGTGATCTTCCGGGGCATGGTTGGCGCCATCGGCTTTCGCCGCTTCGGGCTTAGCCTCATCCTCGGGGCGATCCTCGGGCCGCATGAAGGCGGAATAAATTACCGGGATGAAGTAGCCCATGTTTAACAAGGTCGACGCGATCACGACCGACACCGCCAGCCATTGTTCGGCTTGGGCGGCCCCCTGCAAAATGAACCATTTGGAAACGAAGCCGAACGTCGGCGGCAGGCCGATCATGCTCAAGGCACCGATGGCGAAGGCCGTCATGGTCAGAGGCATGCGCCGCCCGATCCCGGCAAGTTGACTGACCTCGGTCTTGTTCGAGGTCACCATGATCGCGCCGGCGGCGAAAAACAGGGTGATCTTGCCGAAGGCATGGGCGGCAATATGCACGGCCGCGCCGACCACGGAAATCGGCGTCAGGATCGCGGCCGCGAGCACGACATAGGAAAGTTGGCTGACGGTAGAATAGGCCAACCGGCGCTTCAGGTTGTCCTGGCGCAGGGCCACGACCGAGGCGGCGATGATGGTAAAGCCCGCGACATAAAGCAGAAAGTCCGTGCCGGGCATCATGTTCAACAGGTCGAGCCCGAAGATGTAGACGATGACCTTGACCACCGAAAACACCCCGGCCTTGACCACTGCGACGGCGTGCAGCAAGGCCGAAACCGGCGTCGGGGCGACCATCGCGGCCGGAAGCCAGCGGTGGAACGGCATCAATGCCGCCTTGCCGATACCGAAGGCATATAGCGCCAATAGGATCGCGGTCATCGGGCCTTGGACGACCTCGGGCTTCAGGATGCCGCCCTTGACGAAGTCGAGGGTTCCGGCCAGTTCCCAGGTCCAGATCATGCCGAGCAGAAGGAAGCTGATCGAGGTCGACAACAGAATGCCGAGATACAGGCGGCCCGACCGCTTGGCTTCTTCCGTGCCGCTATGGGTGACGAGCGGGAAGGTCGAGACCGACAGCAGTTCGTAGAACACGAACAGCGTCAGCATGTTCCCAGACAGTGCGACGCCCATGGCCGAGGCGATGGAGACCGCAAAGAAGAAGAAGAACCGGGTCTGATGCGGCTCGTGATGGCCGCGCATGTAGCCGACGGCGTAAAGCGTGGTGACGATCCAAAGGAAACTGGCGATCCCGGCGAAGATCATGCCGAGCGGCTCAAGGGTCAGGCGGATCGACAGCCCGGGGATCGAGTCGAACAAAATGATGTCCGGCTGCCCGCCCGCGGCGACCACGGGATAGAGCTGCGTGATGACGTAGAACAGGCAAATTCCCGCCACGAGGCTGGCGCCGTCGCGGGCATTTTCCCAACGACCCAGCAGCAGGACGAAGACCGCACCGATCAGCGGGACGGCGATGGCCAGAATCAGTAATTCATCCGGCGTCCAGCCTGAGAGAAGTCCCGTCATGGCTTATTTCCCCCCGATCGGCGCCATCAAGGCGTTGGCGGCCTCGCTTGCGACGCGCAGCGTGCTGTCGCCGTCGAACCCGAACCAGACGGCGGCGGCGGCCATGACGATCATCGGGACCAGCATGGAAACCGGTGCTTCGGTCCGCAGGGCGGCTCCCTCGGGCGGCGGGGTCAGGTACATGACCTCGACCACGCGCCAGACATAAACGATGGCCAGCAACGACGTCGCCAACAGGCCGACGGCCACATACCACCAGCCCATATCCAACGCGGCTTCGACCAACTGCCACTTGGAGATAAATCCGACCGTCGCCGGCGTGCCGATCAACGACAACCCGGCGACCAGGAACACAGCGCTGGTGATTGGCATGCGTTTGCTGAGGCCCGCCATGTCGTTCAGCTTGACCGAACCAAGGACGTAGAAGACCGCGCCCATGGCCATGAACGCGCCGCCCTTCATGATCGCATGGTTGAACATGTGCACGATGCCGCCGGTCACGCCGGACGCGGTGGCGATGCCGATCCCCAGGATCATGTAGCCAACCTGCGACACGCTGGAATAGGCCAGCATGCGTTTGATGTCGGTCTGGAAGATGGCGACGAAGGCGCCCGCGAACATACCGGCCATGGCCAGCAGGATCATGATGATGTTGAAGTCCGTGGTGTCGAACAGGCCTGTGCCGCCGAACACCGTGAAGACCAGCCGCAGCAAGGCATAGATCGCGACCTTGGTCGCGGTCGAGGCCAGGAACACCGTCACCGTCGAGGGCGCGAATGCATAGGCGTTCGGCAGCCAGGTGTGCAGCGGGAACATGGCCAGCTTCAGGCCCAGGCCGATGACGATGAAGGCGAAGGCCGCCAGCACCGTGCGGGTATGGTCCACGGCGGGCAGCAGCGTCGCCAAATCGGCCATGTTGAGCGAACCGGTCATCATGTACATCAGGCCGACGCCGATGATGTAGAAGGTCGCGCCCAGGGTGCCCATGACCAGATAACGGTACGATGCGGTCAGCGCCCGGCGGTTGCGGCCCAGACTGATCAGCACGTAGCTGGACAGGGACGAAATTTCCAGGAACACGAACAGGTTGAAGGCATCCGCTGTTGTCGTGATCCCGATCAGGCCCGTCAGGCACAGCAGATACATCAGATAGAACAGGTAGATGCGGGGCTCCGACACCTCTTTCGCCACGCTTTGCTTGGCGTAGGGCATGGTCAGCGCGCCGATCGCGGTGATGATCACCAGCACCAGGGCGTTGGCCGCGTCGATCCGGTATTCAATGCCCCAGGGCGGCGGCCAGTTGCCGATTTCATAGACGATCAGGCCGCTGGTCAGAACCTTGCCCAGCAGAACCATGGCGATGAAGAACGAAATCCAGGTGACGATGGTGACCCAGGCCCAGCTCAGCTTGGCGTCGCGCAGCAACACGCAGATCGGCGCGCAGAGCAGCGGGAACACCACCTGCAACACGGGCAGGTGCGGCTCGATCGCGGCGGCATAGGGCAGCGACAGGAAGAAGGCGTAGATCGTGCTCAACGGTCTTCCTCCTCTTCCACGGCCTGAATTTCGTCGTCCTCGATGGTGTCGTAGGCTTCGCGGATGCGCACCACCAGGGCCAGTCCAAGCGCCGTGGTCGCCACGCCGACGACGATCGCCGTCAGGATCAGGACGTGGGGCAGGGGGTTGGAGAATTGCGTGATGCCTTCGGCCAGGATCGGCGCGGTGCCGCCCGTGACCTTGGCCATCAGGATGTAGAACAGAAAGACAGAGACCTGAAATACGTTCAAGCCGATCAGTTTCTTGATCAGGTTGTCATGGGCGATGACGACGTAAAAGCCGCTCATCATCAAGCAGATGACGATCCAATAGCCGAACAGCCCAGGCGATCCCGGACCGGCCATGAAGGCTTCGAACGACTGCCACAGGTCATAAAGCGGGGCGAAAAGGTCGACTAATCCCTGCATGGTCTCAGTCCCCACCACCGGCTTTGCCGGCGAACACGTTGAAGATCGTGATCATCGCCGCGGCCACGGTAATGCCGACGCCCAGTTCGACGATCAGAATGCCGTAGTGCTGACCATGCACGGGATCGTGCGCCAGAACGTTGTATTCCAGGAACTGTCCGCCCAGCAGCAACCCGGCGACGCCGGTCAGGCCGTAGGTCAGCACCCCGACCACCAGCAACAGACGCGTCATCCACGGGGGCAGGACCTTCTTGACGGTCTCGACCCCGAACAAAATGGCGTAAAGGATGAAGCCGGAGCCGAAGATCACGCCCGCCTGGAACCCGCCACCCGGGCCGAAATCGCCGTGGAATTGAACGTACAGCGCGAACAGCAGGATCGGCGGGATCAGAAACTTGGAGACGACGCGCAGGACGACCTTTTGGTGCATCATGATGCCGTCTCCTTGGTCGCGGCGCCGGTCTTGTCGGCTGCGTCACTGCCGGCGGCGGCCTTGTCGCCGGTGGGCTTGCCGCCCTCGTCGGCTTCCTCATCCTCGCGCCGGCGGCGGCCCGCGCGGCCCAGAATGGCCATGACGCCGGTCGCGGCGGTGAAGATCACGAAGGTCTCGCCCAGGGTGTCATAGCCGCGGTAGCTGGCCAGGACGCTGGTGACGATGTTGGGCAGGCCCACTTCCTCGCCCGATTTCTCGATATAGCGGGGAACGACGTGATGGTTGATCGGGGCCGTCTTGTCGCCGTAACGCGGCATGTCGAAGGTGCCGTAAATCAGCACCGCACCGGTCACCGAGACGACGAGCAGGGCCGCCAAGCTCTTGGTCGCGCCACCGCCCAGCTTTTCGTTGCGCGTGGTCAGGGCCAGGGTGCCCAGCATCAAGACCGTCGAAATGCCCGCGCCCACGGCGGCTTCGGTAAAGGCGACGTCGACCGCGTCCAGCACCACATAGGCCGCGGCGCCGGTCAGCGAGAAAATGCCCGACAGCATGGACAGGGCGAACAGGTCGCGGATGCGCGCGATGGCCAGCGCCATCACGCCCATAATCAGCATCAGACCGATGATCAGGAGGTTTTCTATGACTGCCCCCCCCGGCTGAGCGCCGTGCTTTTCTCTTCATCGACCTTGGGCGTCACGCCCGCGTTTAGGCAGGCCCGGGCGAGGGCATGGGTCGATGTCGGGCTGGTGAAGAAGATGAACGCCAGGATTAACGCCAGCTTGATGGTGACGATGGTCAGGCCCGCTTGAAACATCAGGCCGACCAGGATCAATTCGCAGGCCAGGGTGTCAATGATGCCCGCCGGATGCATCCGGGCGAACACGTCGGGCATGGTGATCATGCCGATCCCGCCGATGATCAGTAGGGCCGCCCCCGGCAGAATGAACAGCCAGGTCAGAACGTCGAACACGATTGGGTCGATCGCGGGCATTAGATATCTCCCACATCGGGGCCGGGGGCGTCCTGCCCATGGCCCATGTCCCGGAACTTGATGAATTTGGTCACGGCGATCGTGCCGATGAAGTTGATCAGCGCGTAGACCAACGCCAGATCAAGGAATTCAGGGCGTCCCTGCAGGAACCCGACCACGGAAATCAGCAGGACGGTCAGCGTGCCGAAGGCGTTAACGGCGAGGATCCGGTCGAACACCGTCGGTCCTTTGAGGGCGCGCACCAGGACCAGAACCATGGTGACCAGGACGGCGAGGGCGGCAGCGGCGAAACTCATGTCCTAGCGGTCCTCTTCCGGGTGGCCTTCGACGGCGGTGCAGCGGCGGTCCATCTCGCCGGATTTGACCCCGTCGGCGGCGCCGCGGGTCAGGGCGTGCACCGTCATCACCCCGTCTTCGACGGCCAGCGTGACCGTGCCCGGCGTCAGGGTGATGGAATTGGCGTAGATCACATGGCCCAGTTCGGTCTTCTGCGTCGCCTTGGTGCGGAACACCGAAGTATGGACGCGGCCCTTGGGCGAAAGCACCGCCTTGACCACGTCGATGTTGGCCATGACGATTTCCTTGCCCAGCCAAGGCATGTAGGTCAGCCAGCGCCAAGAAACATGAACGGGGTGTCCCTCGTGATCGACCAGGTCCATGCGCATGGCGATGAACACGACCACAATGACGGATCCCAGGCCAAAGGCGAGGATCAACGGAATGGTGTAGCCGGATAGCAGCCACCAAAGCGCAGCCAGGCCGATGCTAAGGCTGATTGCGTGAAGCACTTGGACTTCCCCCGTATTTTTCCCTCATTCCGGCGTTTCGGCCATGTTATTGCATGGTTCGGTCCGCCAGCTAATGTGTCGTTCAGGTATACCACCCAAACCCATCGACGTGGCAACAATTTCGTCATAATTTCCAGCAATAACAAAGGGGTCGGTCCTGGTATACCACAGGCGGGTGATTCTCTAGGAATGTCAGGTGATTAAATGCGGTTGCCGGTGCGCGTGACAGGGACCAAGAATTTCAGATCGTGGAAAAGCCTATGGTGCGCCCTGGTCGCTGCCGTCGTCTTCCTATCTCTGTTTGGCGCCGCTCGGGCCGAAACGCCGATCCAATTTGCCGAATCCAGCCTCGTCATCCATACCGCCGGGGGCGACCATACCTTCGCCGTGGAAATGGCCGAGAACGACGCCCAGCGCTCACGCGGCCTGATGTTCCGCCACGCGTTGGCCGATGACCGGGGCATGCTGTTCGACTTCAAGCGCGACATATTCATCTCGATGTGGATGCGCAACACCCTGATTCCCTTGGATATGCTGTTCATCTCGGCCAATGGCCGGATCAGCTATATCCGTCAAAACACCGTGCCGTATTCGCTGGATATCATTGAGGCGCCCGATCGAAACCGCGCTGTGCTGGAGGTTTCCGCCGGAACCGTGGCTCGCCTGGGCATCCGCGTCGGCGACCGCGTGGCGCATCCCATTTTCCGCTAACCGCGCGCTTGCCATGGCGGGGGTTAAATCATAGGTTTCCCCCCCGCGTCGGGGCGTAGCTCAGCCTGGTAGAGTGCCTGCTTTGGGAGCAGGATGTCGCTGGTTCGAATCCAGTCGCCCCGACCAAGATTTCCGGGCGGGGGCACGCGCCGGTTGACGCGCCGCCCCGCAACCCGCATAGAAAGAACATATCCGTGGTGCGGAATACGTTCACGGACAGGCTACACGCCCGCAAGCCTGCTTGCGGCGCAACGGGAACAGGACAGATGAGCGAAGCGCGCATTTATCAGCCGGCGAAGAACGCCATGCAGTCCGGTCGGGGGAAATCCCGGCGGTGGATTCTGGATTACGAGCCTTCGGAAGCCCGGGTCGCCGACCCGCTGATGGGCTGGATCGGTTCGGGCGACACCAAAGGTCAGTTGCGCCTGAAGTTCGACACCAAGGAAGAAGCCGTCGAATACGCCAAGAAAAACGGCCTGATCTATCGCGTGCTTGAGCCGCATACCCGCAAGGTGAAGCCGAAAAGCTATTCCGACAACTTCGCCTTCGACAGAGTAGGCGTCTGGACCCACTAATCCCGTTCGGGCCGCGCCGGGCCATCTTCGACCCGGCGAGCCGCGCCCGCCGTGGTCTCATGCTTTGCTGGCCCCGTTGCCAACTGGCCCCGTAGCTCAACTGGATAGAGCAGCTGCCTTCTAAGCAGCAGGTTCGAGGTTCGAGTCCTCGCGGGGTC
>DJHY01000107.1:8281-8620 GCA_002433335.1 Rhodospirillaceae bacterium UBA6608
TTCGAGTCCTCGCGGGGTCGCCATTCATTCATATCGATGACTTTCAGGGAGGAAGCCGCGGTGAGCTTGAAACGCATGGTCCTGCAAATGGGGCAGGGCACGGATATCCACGGTGGGGACAGCACCAAGGCCGCCGAACGCGCCGTGCGCGACGCGCTGTGGCGCAATTTCCTGCAGATCGCCGACGTTCTGGGGCAGCCGCGCGACAACATGGTGATCGAGGTCACGATCGGCGCGCCGCGTCCCGAGACGATCGACAAGGCCGCCGTCGCGGCTGTGTTTCCCTATGGCCAGATCACTGTGAACTGCCAGGAAGGCGGATTGGAGATCGAAACGCCG